>CBFGLP010000579.1:0-1865 GCA_965649595.1 uncultured Myxococcales bacterium
GCGATGTCGATCGAGAGCTGCGGGATGATGAACATGTGCAGACCACCACCACCGCCGATGGTCGGGCTCAAGAGGTGCGTGGTGAGCTTGTCGGTCTCGTCGACGTCGGTGATGACGCTCCGAGTGCCTGCGACGCCGCCCTGGACGAAGATGAAGGGCCGAAAGCGCCCGCCGGGGATGAACGCGTACTCGACGTAGGGGCGCACGGCGTAGCGAAACCCGTTGCTGACCCCATCCGGGGTGAGGCCCATGTCGTTGCGGTCGATGTCTTTGGAGTGGCTGAAGCCGAGCCCCAGCTTGGCACCGACGATCAGACCGTCGGTGATGCCGTAGCCGACCCCGATGCCGAAGTTGTGCTCGCCGATCCCGACACCGACCGAGTTCGTCACGTCCTCGACCTCGTCCTCGGGCATGTGGTCATCCTCGAACCACTCGACGTTGTGACGGAACGAGAACACGTTGCCGTCGATGTGGATGCGGATCCGACCCTTGATGTTCGAGGCCGGCGCGGGGGCACCGACACCAGCCGCAGCGACCCGCTCCTCGAGCCGCACGACCTCGATCGTCCCCGTGTCCGAGGCGGGCTCGTCTGCGCGAGCTTCTGGCTCAGCGGTGTCGAGGGCTACCGCGTCTGTGGGAGCGTCTGCATCGTTGGCGAGGTTGGGGCCACCGGTCGAGAGCGAGCATACGAGCGAGTAAATGACTGGATGCATGGATCTACCTCCTGGCTGAATGGTCTTGGTGTCGGCGAGGGACCCTAACATGCTAGGGTCGCGTGGCTCGGAGCACTGGATGCCCTCGTTCACTCACGCGAGCGCGACCCTACACTACGACGTTCGGGGCGAGGGGCCGCCGGTGTTGCTGATCCAGGGTGTTGGCGTGATCGGGGCAGGTTGGAGCCCGCAGGTGGCGGCATTGCAAAGTCGCCACACGCTCTGCACTTTTGACAACCGGGGGATTGGCAAGAGCTCGCCGCTCACTGGTGCGACGAGCATCGGCGAGATGGCTTCCGACGCGCTCGCGCTGCTCGATCACCTCGGCTGGGAGCGCGCCCACGTGGTCGGGCACTCGATGGGGGGTCTGATCGCCGAGCAGCTCGCCCTCGACGCGCCCGGTCGCGTACGCAGCCTCGCGCTGCTGTGCACGCCTGCGTGTGGACGCGCGGGCGCTCGTCCCTCGCTCGGGCTCGCGTGGATCGGTGCGCGTACGCGGCTCGGGACCAAGGCGATGCGGCGGCGGGCCTTCCTCGAGCTCGTCATGCCACGCTCGGTGCTGGCGAGCGCCGAGCCGGCCACGCTCGCCGACGAGCTGGCTCCGCTGTTCGGCCGCGACCTCGCAGAGAGCCCGGCGATCTTGATGCAGCAGATGCGTGCGATGGCCAAGCACGACATTCGCTCGCGGCTCGGCGAGCTGGCGTCGATCCCCACGCTGGTGCTGGTCGCCGACGAGGATCGCATCGCGCCGCCAATCTCCGCGCGCGAGACCGCCGAGCGGATCGGCACGGCGCGGTACCTGGAGCTGCGAGACTCCGCGCATGGAGTCACGATCCAGCGAGCGGCAGAGGTCAACACGATCCTCGAAGCGCACTTCGAGGGATCTTGAAGGGCCGGCAGACGCTCTTCTGCGGATCTCGATCCCTACAAAATTCTCGTCGACTCATGACGAGGGGCACGACGACGCACCATGTCGCGTTTGATCGACGCTGACAGGGCAAGGCACGAATTCGTCATGTCGAAATCAATTCATGCTGCTTTGCTCGTCTCCTCTCTCCCGCTGTTCGCGCTCGCGTGCGCGGACAAGGTCGAATCCGATGACACGGCCGAGGAGGCCGAGGTCGGGGATGGGGACGGGGATGGGGACGGGGA
>CBFGLP010000580.1:0-1634 GCA_965649595.1 uncultured Myxococcales bacterium
CGAGCTGGTCGTGTTCACGGGCGTCTCGGGCTCCGGCAAGTCGTCGCTCGCGTTCGACACGCTCTACGCCGAGGGGCAGCGACGATACATCGAGAGCCTCTCCGCTTACGCTCGGCAGTTCCTCGGCCAGCTCGAGCGGCCCAAGGTCGAGCACATCAGCGGGCTCTCGCCAACCATTGCGATCGAGCAAAAAGCCGCGTCCAACAACCCGCGCTCGACGGTCGGGACGATCACCGAGATCTACGACTACCTGCGGGTGCTGTTCGCCCGGGTCGGTCGCCAGCACTGCCACACCTGCGCAAAGCCGGTCCGCTCGCAGACCAGCGAGCAGATCGTCGGCGAGCTGCTGGATCTGCCCGAGGACACGCGGGCCACTCTATTCGCGCCGCTGGTCGTGCATCGCAAGGGCGAGTTCCGCGAGCTCTTCGAGGAGCTGCGCGGGCGCGGCTTCGTGCGCGTGCGGGTCGACGGCGAGCTGCACCGCCTGGACGATCCACCCAAGCTCGACAAGAAGTTCAAGCACTCGATCGACCTGGTCGTCGACCGGATCAAGGTCCGCAAGGACGACCGCATGCGGATCGGCGAGAGCGTCGAGCTGGCGCTGCGCGAGGGCAAGGGCGAGCTCACGGTCGTGGCCGAGCCGCCAGGCCACGCGGAAGGTCAGGCCCCGATCGTGATGACCTTCGCACAGGATCGCAGCTGCTGTGGCCACGCGTTCCCGGAGCTGAGCCCGCAGAGCTTCTCGTTCAACTCGCCGCTCGGCATGTGCCCGGACTGCAACGGCCTCGGCACGCGCATGGAGGTCGACCCCGAGCTGGTCATCGCCGACCCCTCGCTCTCGATCCGCGGCGGAGCGATCGCCCCGTGGTCCGGGGCCGCCGATCGCGAGGCTGGTTGGACCTGGCGGATCGTCGAGGCCGTCGCCGACGCCCACGGCATCGACCTCGACACCCCGTGGGAGAAGCTCGGCAAGAAGAAGCGCGACCTGATCTTGTTCGGCAGCGGCGGCCAGCGGATCCGCGTGCGCTGGGGTAACGAGGGCAGCGGAGGTAGCCACGGCGAGTGGGGCATGCGCTTCGAGGGGGTAGTGCACTCGCTCGAGCGCCGCTTCGCCCAGACCAGCTCCGACGCGGCCCGCGAGTACTATCGGAGGTACTTCACCGAGCGCCCTTGCGAGAGCTGCGGTGGCCGACGGCTGCGACCGGAGAGCCTCGCGGTCAAGCTGTTCGGGCGCAACATCGCCGAGGTCACCGCCTCGACGGTGCTCGACGCCCAGCGCTGGTTCGCCGCGCTCGAGCTGACCGGCGCCCAGCGGATCATCGCCGAGGGGGCGCTGCGCGAGATCGTCGGTCGGCTCGGCTTCCTGCTCAACGTCGGCCTCGACTACCTCACGCTCGATCGCTCCGGCCCGACGCTCTCGGGCGGCGAGGCCCAGCGGATCCGTCTGGCCAGCCAGCTCGGCTCCGAGCTCTCGGGCGTCATGTACGTGCTCGACGAGCCGAGCATCGGCCTCCACCAGCGCGACAACCAGCGCCTGATCGCCACGCTCCAGCGCCTGCGCGACCTCGGCAACACCGTGCTGGTCGTCGAGCACGACGAGGACACCATCCGCGCCGCGGATCACGTCGTCGACT
>CBFGLP010000581.1:0-3809 GCA_965649595.1 uncultured Myxococcales bacterium
CGATCGATGATGCCGCCGTGCTCGTCCTTCCACTTCCAGATGCGCTCGAGGAAGAGCTCGCGACCGACGTCGTACTTGCTCTTGCCTTCCTTGGCCTTGAGGTCGCGCTCGACCATCACCTGCGTGGCGATGCCGGCATGATCGGTGCCGGGCAGCCACAGCGCCCGAAAGCCCCGCATGCGATGCCAGCGGACCAGCGTGTCCTCGATCGTGGCCGTGAGCGCGTGGCCCATGTGGAGGCGCCCGGTCACGTTGGGCGGCGGCAGCACGCAGGTGAACTGGCGCTCGCCCCCCTGCTGCGGACCCGGGGAGAAGTAACCAGCGTCCTTCCAGCACTGGTACAGCTCGCCTTCGACCTTGGCCGGCTCGTAGACCTTTGCGAAGGTGCCCTCGGACTTCTCGTCTGCGCTCGCCATGCTGCTCTCGTCTCGCGTCCGTCGTGCGACGGGGCGGGGAAAGCTGCCACAGGAACGCTGCAAAGACGAGAGCGCGAGACCGCTAGGTCTCGCGCTCGGTGGAGGTTTCGAAGAGAGCCGGGTCTCGGCTCCTATCGGAGCTGCTGGGCCCGCTGCTTGATGATCTCTTCGGCGAGCTCCGGCACGACCTCCCACACGACCTGCTCGACCACCTCCTGGCTGAGGCGGAGCAGCGCTTGGACGGCCGCGGGATCGAGCCCCGCCGCCGCGCCACCACTCGCAGCCTGGAGGCGCTGGAGGATGCCGGGGGTCGGCGAGTTGGCGGCGGTGAACGGGATCGGCTTGGCGATCGGGATCGGACCGGCCGGGGCCGCAGCAGCAGGCCTGGCGGGGGTGGACGCGGGGGTAGCTGCCGGGCGGACACCGGGCACCGCCGCGGCGGGCTTGGTCGCGGGCGTCGCCGCCGGAGTCGGCTTGGCTGCCGCAGGGGTCGCCGCGGGAGTCGGCTTGGCTGCGGCGGGGGTCGCTGCCACAGGCTTGGCCGCTGCGGGCGTCGGCTTGGCCGCCGCGGGGGTCGTTCCCGCAACCGCCGGAGCAGGCTTGGTCGGGGCCGCGACGGGGGTCGCCGGCTTGGCCGCCGCGGGCGTCGCGGCCGGAGTCGTTGCGGGCTTGGCGGGAGGGGTCGCTGCCGGCTTGGTCGCCGCAGGCGTCGCGGCCGGGGTCGCTGCCACAGGCTTGGTTGCCGTCGGCGGAGCGACGGTGGGCTTGGGGATCGTGGTCGCGCCCGGCTTGGCCTTGCCGCGCCCGAGCACGGCCTCGACCTTGTTGATCAGCTCTTGCGTGTCGAAGGGCTTGCCGATCGTCGCGTCGGCCCCTGCCGCCATCGCGTCGGCCTCGGTGACCCCGCCGCGCATCGGGATCATCACGATCACCGGGATGTTGGCCGTGGCAGGGTTGGCCTTGAGCTCCTGGACCACCTGGAAGCCCGAAGGCTCACCCGGGGCCAGGGTGTGGTCGACCAGCACGATGTCCGCCCCGATCTGCTTGGCCCGCGGGATGGCCTCCGATCCCTTGCTCACCGCGACCACCTGGGCGTCCTCGGCAGCGAAGGTGATCTTGATGGCCAAGCGCATCGTCTTGGAATCGTCGATCGCCAGGATTTTGGTGGGCATGAAGGAATCCCCGAACGTCGAGTCGGGCCGGCAAAGGCGTACCATGGCGTCTGTGAGCGGGTCAACGAATCAGCCGAGCGACGACCTCGAGCGGCTGACCGCGCTGGCGGCCACCGGGTCGAGCAGCAAGGAGCACTCCCCTACGGCCAGCGCGACTGGGCCCTACGGGATCGGGACCGAGTGGTCGCGGCTGCTCGACAGCCTCGCGGGGGACGTGATCCTGAGCCACGTGCCCGGCCGTAGGGTGCTCGACCTCGGCCACGGCAGCGTCGAGGTGGCCGAGTGGGTGGCCGACCGGGTCGGCAACTACCTCTCGATCGTCGAGAAGTCGACGCTCGAGCAAGGCCCTGCGCACATCGCCGAGACGTCCGGGTTCCTGCCCGCGTCGGACATGATCGACGAGCACGGGAACCTTCGCCTGCCCGAGACCGGCGACGTGCCGCTGCGGCTGCACCAGTACGGAGACGCGATCTTCGACGTGGTCTACTCGCTGCGCACGGTCCCGCACCTCGGCTACGACACCCTCAGCTCGGAGCGGCTGACGATCGAGCTGCTGCGCGAGGCCGCTCGCGTGACCGTCGACGGCGGGACCGTCCTGATCCAGATCGCCAACCCCCGCAGCCTGCGGGGCGTGATCGAGGGGATCCGCAACCCGATCACCGTGGTCTCGCGTCGGCGCATGATCGTCGGAGATCGCTTCGGTCTGACCCGCTGGGACACGCTCGGTCGGTTCCTCCGCTTTCTCCCGCCCGAGCTCGAGTTCGTGCGCGTGCACGGGCTCGGCGTGCTGGTCCCCCACAACGCCACGCTCGAGCTGCCGCTGGTCGGGCGGCTGCTCCGACGGCTCGAGTGGGCGGTCCGGGACATGGGTGTGATCCGGCGGTTCGGCACCCACCTGCTGGTCGTGCTCCGTCGCTTGCATCGCAGCGATCCGAGCGTGCAGGAGGGCGGCCCACAGCGGAGCAGCCTCTCGTCGAGCCTGCTCGGTGCGATCGCCTCGGGCACCCGACGCTCGCCAACGAGCACATGAGCGTCTGCGAGCACGCCCACTTCGGTCGATCGCCGTCGATTCGTTTTGGGTAAGCTGGGCTCGGTGAGCGAGGCCGAACGGCTCTCTGGACGCGTGCTCGTGGTCGACGACGAGGCGGGCATGCGCGAGTTCCTGAGCGTGTGCCTGAGCCGAGCCGGCCACACGGTCACGACCGCAAAGTCGGGCGCCGACGCGCTGCGCATGCTCAGCGAGCGCGAGGGCACCGGTCAGGGCTTCGACATGGTCATCACCGATCTGACCATGCCCGGCATCTCGGGCATGGAGGTCCTGCGTCACGCCTGCTCGCTCGGGCAGGCGCCGCTCGTCGTGATGATCACCGCCTACGCGACCACCGACACCGCGGTCGAGGCGATGAAGATCGGCGCCTACGACTACCTGATCAAGCCCTTCAAGGTCGACGAGATCCAGGTCGTCGTCCAGCGGGCGCTCGAGCGTCGGGCGCTGAGCGTCGAGAACCGGCGCCTGCGAGATCAGCTCAAGGGCGTGTACACGCTCGACCGCATGGTCGGCCGCTCGGAGACCATGCAGCGGGTGTTCGAGCTGGTCCGCCGGGTCGCGCCGACCCGCACGAACGTGCTGATCCGTGGTGAGTCGGGCACCGGTAAAGAGCTGGTCGCTCGGGCCCTGCACAACCTCTCGGACCGGGCCGAGGGCCCCTTCGTGCCGGTCAACTGCGGGGCGATCCCGAACCAGCTGATGGAGTCGGAGCTGTTCGGCCACGTTAGGGGCGCGTTCACGGGAGCCGCCGCCGATCGCCGCGGCGTGTTCGAGCTGGCCGAGGGCGGCACGCTCTTCCTCGACGAGATCGGCGAGCTCGATCCGACGATGCAGGTCAAGCTGCTGCGAGTCCTGCAAGAGCGGACGATCCGACCAGTCGGTGGCAGCAAGGAGCTCGAGGTCGACTGTCGAGTCGTCGCCGCGACCAACCGCGATCTCGAGGCCGCCGTGGACGCGGGCGAGTTCCGCTCGGACCTCTACTTCCGCCTCGACGTGGTCCGCGTCGTGCTGCCGCCGCTGCGCCACCGCGCCGAGGACATCCCGCTCTTGGCCGAGCGCTTCTTCGTCCGCTTCAACCGGGAGATGAAGCGCAACCTCGACGGCATCGGCCCCGAGGCGATGAGCTGGCTGCTCGCCTACGACTTCCCCGGCAACGTCCGCGAGCTCGAGAAC
>CBFGLP010000582.1:0-2374 GCA_965649595.1 uncultured Myxococcales bacterium
CACTCAGCCACGCACGACCGCTTCGCGGTAGCGAGGTCGCATGGCGACCTCGGTGGGCTGGTTTCGGGTTCGCAGTCGTTCGCTCGGCCCCCCAAAGGGGGGCTTGGTCCGTCTTCGGGGCGGCGTGCACTTTGCGACGACATCGCCGCCCGAGCGCTCGGCGCTTGGTCCGTCTTCGGGGCGGCGTGCACTTTGCGACCCGCTTGGCGCTCCTGGTTGTCTCGTTCGGGTTCACAGACGGAGTCGCAAGCGCTCGCTCGACTCGAGGGGTTTCTTGCCCCCGCACGTTAGTTGGCGAGGTGGTGACGCCTCGACCGCGGTCTAGGCGTCCACCATCTCGCTAATGGGGGCACGGTCGCGCCGCAGGTTCGAATAAGCACAGTGGCAATAATCCGCGATTGTGATTGGCGCCATCGCGGACATTGAAGCCAATGTCCAGAATCCATGGTGTCATCATTCCAAATGTCATCAGGGAAGTGGTTGTATCGGGACAATGCTGGAGGGGAGAAACTGCCCCGCGAGCGGATTGGCTCGCCTCGGGTTTGTTGCACCACATAGCGTCGAGACGGCGTTACTAAGCCACAATGGGGCTTTTCTCCTCGATTTTCGAGCGTGGGTAGAGGCAGCCACGGGGGCTCGCACGGGAGATCTGCCGACCCGCGGAAATGTAAACCGGCCCGCGAGAACAGAAGCTGACTGCCACTAATCGCGTTAGGGAGCATATTGGCCACTCGTAGCACCTGATCTAGAAAATGTTGACAGGGTAGAGACGCACTCCCGGAATGCGTGTACTGTATAGTCATGGCGCATCGAAGGGTGATCATGTTGGGCTTGGCCGCGACGGCCGGGATGCTGCTAGTGTCGACGTCGAAGCCGACGGAGGCCTCGAGCTACCGCTACCTCTGCACGTCCGTCCCCTCGGCGTGCGAGTACACGGGGCCCGACGCCCCGGTGCTGCGTGCCGACGTCTGCTGGAACGGCTCGGTCGCCCTGCTCAAGGGGACCGCTCCCTGCGCGACCAGCTCTTGGGCCTACTATGTCGACTACGGCAGCGTCGACCCGCTCACTGGCGAGGTTGCTCCCTACGTGCCGTTGGATGATGCGTGCGACCTCGGGTACTGCGAGGTGCTGCAACCCAACGAGACCCTACCCGAAGACGAGGGCGAAATCTGTTGCCCGGAGGGTGTCAACACCGAGGCGTGCACGCTCGACCCCGACTGCAACGACGTGATGGTCTACTGTCACAACTACGAGACCAACGGGGACGGCACGGTCAATTGCAAAGACCCGAGCTCTTGAGCATCCATGCGCGAAGGCGAGCGCCGAGCGAGCGTTCGTCCAGCTCGGTAGCGAATACGCGCGGTAGACAACTGAATCGGATACTCTGCCGGGTCGAGCAGGAACGACTAGCCAAGTCGCCGTTCCCAGCCGCTCACTTTTGCTTCAACTCGGCTCGCGGGGCCGATAGCTCGGCGACAGACTGCCGACTGAGGTGGATGTCGCGTGCCAGCCTGGTCTTCGCCCGCAACGCCTCGAGCTGCTCGGGAGACGCGTGGCAGTCGTTGGCGAACATCACCGCCCGCGCGTAGACGGCTCGGGCATGACGAACGTCGTCGGCGACCAGCAAGGCGTCTGCGAACGCCCCCGCATGCTCGCCGAACTCGCAGAAGGTCGCGGTACCACGGCCCTGCTTGTAAACGAGGTCGAAGGCGAGGTCGTAATCGGCGAACGCGGCCTCGGTGTCACCTTCGGCGAGCGAGCGCCTCGCAGACTCGAGCAGGCGCATCGCTGCGCCGCGCACGGGCTTGAAGCCGAGGTCCGAGTGCGCGTCCTCGACGACGGGGGAGTCGGGCGCGATACCCCAGCCGAGCAGGAAGGTCGCCGCGACCGCGAGCGCCGAGAGCAGGCTCTTCTTGGGCCCCATGCGACCGGCCAAGCGCTCGTGCTTGCCGGTGAGCCTGAACACCGCGGGGCGCTCGAGCTCGGCGAGCAGGTCGTTCATGCTCTCGAAGCGATCCTCGGGGGCGAAGCTCAAGCCGCGCTGCAGCGCTGCGACGACGTGGCGAGGAACGTCGAGGTCGGCGGCGAGCGGGCCGCGAGCGATGGATTGGTAGCGACTGATCGGCTCGTCGCCCGAGAAGGGGTTGTGGCCCGCGAGCGCCTCCCACAAGGCGACACAGAACGCGAACTGATCGCTCCGCTCGTCGCCCTCGGCCTGGATGAAGCGCTCCGGCGCCATGTAGGCGAGCGTGCCTTCGGTGAAGCGCTGCTGCTCGAACTCGCCGTTGAGGCTGTCGAGGTTGCGCGCGAGGCCGAAATCGATCACGACCACCCGATTCTCGTGGGTCAGGATCACGTTGCTGGGCTTGAAGTC
>CBFGLP010000583.1:0-14413 GCA_965649595.1 uncultured Myxococcales bacterium
GCGAGCTGCAGGGCGACGGCTTCGTCAACCTCGCGCTGCTGACGGACGGGCTGCGCGCCGAGCGCGAGCAGGGCATCACGATCGACGTCGCCTACCGCTACTTCTCGACCAAGCGACGCAAGTTCATCATCGCCGACACGCCCGGCCACGTGCAGTACACGCGCAACATGGCCACCGGCGCATCGACGGCCGACGCGGCGGTGATCCTGATCGACGCGCGGCTCGGGGTGCTCGAGCAGTCGCGCCGGCACGCCTACATCGCCAACCTGCTCGGGATCCCCAACTTGCTGGTTGCGATCAACAAGATGGATCTCGTCGACTTCGACGCGGTCCGCTTCCGGGCGATCGCCGACGAGTTTCGCGGGTTCACCGATCGGCTCGACTTTCGCTCGGTCGAGTTCTTCCCGGTCAGCGCGCTCGAGGGTGACAACGTGGTCGCCCGCAGCCAGCGGACGCCCTGGTACGACGGTCGCACGCTGCTCGAGCAGCTCGAGGCGATGGACGTGCCGACGACCAGCAACGAGCACCGGCTGATCTTCCCGATTCAGCTGGTCGTGCGGCCTGACCTGAACTTTCGCGGCTACGCGGGCACGATCGCGGCTGGCCGCGTGCGGCCCGGCGACGCGATCAAGGTGCTGCCCTCGGGCAAGACCAGCAAGGTCACGCGGATCGTCACCTGGGACGGCGATCTACCCGAAGCGTTCGCGCCGATGTCGGTCACGCTGACGCTCGCCGACGAGGTCGACATCAGCCGCGGCGACGTGCTCACGCAGGTCGAGAACGATCTCCACATCAGCCGCAAGCTGAGCGCGACCTTGGTGTGGCTGCACGAGCACCCGCTCGAGCTCGGCCGCCAGTACCTGATCAAGCACACCAGCAATTTGGTGTCCGGCTCGATCGTCGAGGTCCAGCACCGCATCGACATGGCCACGCTCGCGCAGGTGCCCGCGAGCTCGCTCGGCCTCAACGACGTCGGCGACGTGACCTTGAGCCTCAACCGACCGCTGATCCTCGACGCGTACACGGCCGATCGTACGGTCGGCTCGTTCATCGTGATCGACCGGCTGAGCAACGCGACGCTGGCCGCGGGCATGATCCGCACCCACGGCGCCGACTACCAGGACGACAACCGGGCAGTCGCGCAGGCGCTGACGCCCGAGGAGCGGGCGGCTCGGTTCGCTCAAAGGCCGACGGTGATGTGGCTGACCGGGCGCTCGGGCACCGGCAAGATCGTGGTCGCGCGGATGCTCGAGCGCCGGCTGTTCGACGCCGGGCACATGCCCTACGTGCTCGACCCGGCACAGATCCCCACGGTCCATCGGCAAGCTCAGGGCAAGGCGATCGATCCGTTGATCGATCTCGCCGAGATGGCGGCCAACGCCGGGCTGATCGTGATCGTGGCCTACAGCTCGCCCGCGCGGGCGGATCGCGAGCGCGCGCGCAAGCGGTTGGAAGATCGATTCAACTTCGTCGAGGTGTTCTTCGACGCCGAGCTGCCGACCTGCCGCAGCCGGCTCGAGGCGCTCGGCCGCGATCCCGAGGAGGCGAGCTACGCCTATGAGGCGCCCGACGATCCCGATCTGATGATCGACGGGGACGAGCTGAACACGGCCATCGAGGTCGATCGGATGGTCCGAGTGCTCGAGCGTCGCGGTGTGCTGGGTACGATCTGAGCTAGATCGCCCGAGCTAGATCGCGGCGCGAGGGAGCAAATTTGCCGCGCTCGAACGCGAAGCCGATCCACACGGTAGCGTTGGCGCTCGACGCTCGACGTAGCCCAGAGCCGCAGGGCCGGGCGTGACCGCGCCCGCCCGCGTGGTAGCGTCGAATCATCCCCCCGATGCGCTCTTGCTTTCGTGCCGCCCCGCTGCTCGTCTCGCTGCTCGCCTGTACGGACGGGGGCCATGGGCGCCCAGACTCGATCGGGCTCGACGAGGTCGGTGAGAGCGACTCGGACGACGAGAGCGAGGGCGCGATGTCCGATCTCGACCAGCTCGAGGGCGAGAGCGAGGCCGAGCCCGACACCAGCGAGGCCGAGACCGACACGGGCGAGACTGGCGAAGAGCAGCCCTACCTGCCCGCGCTCTACCCCGGCGATCGCGTGCACTCGCCGATCACTCCCTATGTGATCGACAGCCTGCTGGCGATCCGCGAGCTGGCCCCCGAGCGGCCCGACGACGTGTTCATGAAGGTCGGGGCGTCGAGCACGGTCAGCATGAACACGCTCTACTGCTTCGCGCTCGACCTCGTCGACCTCGACGTGCACGAGGGCGAGCTAGGTCCGACGCTCGATTACTTCTTGAATGGTGAAGCAGCCGACACCACGCCCTTCGATCGCGTGACCTTGGCAGCTCAGGTCGGCAAGTCCGCCGGCTGGGCGATCAGCGGCTCGCCTTCGCCGGTCGAGCAGGAGCTCGCGGCGATCGAGCCGAGCCTCGCGCTGATCCACTACGGCGCCAACGACATGCAGATGGGTGCGACCTATGCGTCGGCGCTGCCCGGCTACTACGAGAACATGAGCGATCTGCTCGACCTGATGATTGCTCAGGGGATCGTGCCCGCGGTGTTCGGGCTCTCGCGACGCCTCGATCAGCCCGGCGCCGACGATTGGGTCCAGACCTACAACGCGGTTGGCCGGGCGCTCGCGCAGGCGCGGCAGATCCCGTTCTTGGATCTCCGCCTGGCGCTAGAGGACCTGCCCAGCTACGGGCTCTCGGGCGACGGGCTCCACCTCGAGGCCGATCCAGCCGGGGCCTGTCTGCTCGATCCTATCGGGCTCGACCACGGCTACAACGTCCGCAACCTGATCGCGCTCGAGCTGCTCGATCGCCTGCGCGCGACCCTGATCGAGGGCGGCGACAACCTCGAGTCGGAGCCGGTCGCGTGGCTGGCGGGCGCCGGCACGCTCGATGATCCCCTGCTGATCGAGCGGCTACCCTTCGCCGACACCCGCGACACCAGCGAGTCGACCAGCAGCGAGCTCGACCTCTATTCGGGCTGCATGTACGCGGCCGACGAGTCGGGGCCCGAGTACGTCTATCGGCTCGAGCTGAGCGAGCCCAAGCGAGTTCGCGCGCTGGTGCTCGATCGCGACGGAGTCGACATCGACATTCACCTGCTCGACGCGAGCGCGAGCGAGGCGGGCTGCCTGCAGCGTGATGACTTTCTGCTGGCGACCACGCTGGAGCCCGGCGTCTACTACTTCGCCTTGGACACCTTCGTCGGCGATGTCGAGCAGGTCGGTGAGTACACCTTCGTGCTGCTCGAGTGCGAGCCGGGCGATCCCGACTGCGATTAGCTCGACAGCTGCACGAAGTCCCGCACGTGCGTGCGGGTGCCCGGGTCCATCGGCAGCAGCTCGAGCGCCCAGACGCTGCCGACCCCGGTCTCGTCCCACGCCCGCGCGCGCACGAGCTTGGCGTCGACCTCGGTCCAGCCCGCGTCGCGGCGGCCGAGCTGGAACCGGATCCGAACCGGACCGGTCGGCAGCTCGTCCTCGGGGGTGACCACGCTCAGACCCTTCGAGGACAGATCGAGGGTCTGGCAGGGCACCCGACGGTCGCCGAGATCGATCGTGCCGATCGACGCGAGAGGAACACGGGGGACGCTGCGCCGTTCGTGGTCGGTGGTCATATATGCTCCCACGCCCCACATCCTCTGACACTCACGTACCCTTGTCACTTTTTGTGCAAAAGGCCCCCAATGGGGGCCCAGACGAGCGGCTGCGGGCGCAAAAACGTTCAGTGGCGAAGCAGGTAATCGCGCAGTCGAGTTCGCGTGCCGAGATCCATTGGATGAAGCACGAGGCCCCAGACCAGCCTGCCGCTCTCGCCCCAAGCCGAGCAGCGAACCGCCCGACCCTCGACGTCGGTCCAGCCCGCGTCGTCATCACCGAGCCGAAAGCGGATCCGAACCGATCGCCTCGGCGGCCAAATCGTCGCGAGCAGGGCCAGACCCTTCGAAGACACGTCGAGCGTCTGGCAAGGCACCGTGTGGTCGCCGAGATCGATGGTCCCAGCCGAGCGGAGCACCACTCGAGGCTCCCGCCGACGCTCGGCGAAGCCATCCCTTTGTTTCGCGGCGTTCATGTGACCACTCTACTTTCCGATCGGGTCGACCCCCGGTCGAAGGATCACGTGATCGGGCTCGCCCTCCCCGCTCCGAATCAATCCATCCGGGCTCGGCTCGAAGGTTCGCCCCTGGATCTCGATCGCCTGGGGCTTGGGGAGCATGAGCGAGTCGACGTCGACGGCCGAGGGCTTCCAGGTCTGCCCGCCGTCGTGGCTCTCGAGCGCGACCGGATCGCCGTCGAAGGACACCAGCGCCGTGATGATCCAAGCGGCCTCGTCCACGCGAATGCCGAACACCGGCCCCCAGAGATCGGGATCGGGCTGGCTGAGCGCGGGCGAGATCTCGCGCCAGGTCGCGCCATCGTCGTCGCTCGCGAACAGCTCGCCGCCGCTGCAAAAGTCGGCGGCTGATTCATAGCAACACTCGGCGAGCGCGAGCACGTGGCGAGGGTCGGCGTCGTTGATGAACACTCGCCGCACGCCGTGGTCCTTGAGCGCGGTGATCGGCAGGAACGCCCAGCTCTCGCCGAGATCGGCCGAACGCCAGACGCCGCCATGACCTTGGGTCATCACCGTCTCGGGCTCCTCGCACAGGCCACCATCACCGACCCAGACGCGCGCCTTGGCGTCGCTCTGTAGATCGCCGATGTGGCCGCGAGCGCGGCGAGACCCCACGCGATCTTCCTTCACGTCATCGAGCACCTGTGCGCCGCCCTGCCACTCGGCCTCGAACCCGCATGGGCCGCCGGAGTCGATCAGCAGCCCACCGCTCGGGGCCCAGCCCACGACGTAGTCTTCGGCGGCGATCGGCTGCTCGAGCAACCAGCACTGCTCGAGCATGCGCGGGGGCCCGAGCACCGCCCAGTCCCCCGCGACGAAGTCGAGCACGCCGACGCCCGGATAGGTGAAGTAGAGCCACCGACGATCGGGCGAGAGCTCGGCCCAGGCGAAGTCGGCGTCCTCGACCTTCAGCAGCGGCTCCCACACTTGCGGCTGAGCACAGCGAACGCGATAGAGCGTGCCGCGTTGGTCGGGCTCCTCGTACCAAGCCGGCCGCGACTTGCCGAGCCCGAGCAAGATCGAGGTGTCGTCCCACGGGAACGCGCGCACGCGGAGCTGATCGGGGTACGCCTCGACGCCGGTCGGCTGATCAGCGATCCGCAGCTCGCCATCCTCGTGGAGGGTCGGGGTGCAAGCCAGCTGATCGGTAGTCGGAATGCCACCGCGCTTGTCTGGCTCGGTCGCGGCGGGCGGCTCGGCGTCGTCGGCTTGCGGCTCGTCATCGACCTCCAGCTTTGCGGGTGGACGACGGCAACCCGACACGAGCAGGGCGTGGGCGGACAGCATGATGGGGATCAGGACCCCGAGCGATGCAACACGCATGGCCGGAATCTTGCCGTGTCGACCTGGATGAAGCGATTCGGGGCCCGAACATCGCCGTGAAGCGGCTCGTGGGCCGTTAGCGAGCCCGACGCGATCGGCGTTGCTTCGCGGCGCCAAGCTTCGCGATGCTGCGTGCATGGCTCGAATCGCCCCCAGGCAGCTCGTCGCGCTCGCGACCATCTCGTTGGTTGGCTGTGGATCACCGGGCGGCGGTCGAGGCGATGACGCCGACGAGATCGGCATCGAGAGCGAGGGCATCGAGGGGGACACGAGCGCCGAAGAGGCGAGCGGGACCCAGGGCGATGGCAGTACGGACAGCGACTCCGACACGGACGACTCCAGCGACGAAGGCGTCAAGTTCGACATGGCCGCGATCCCCGACTCGGATCAGCCGCCAGTCGACGCGTGCAAGGTCAGCGACGACATGAACGCGATCGGCACCTGCGAGGAGTCGGCCCCACCCGACGCGTTCGAGCCCGACATTCAGTGGAGCTTCACCGACCCGGTCGAGCCCTACAGCTACGTGACGCCGCTGGTCGCCAACTTCACCGACGATGATCAGAACGACGAGATCGATCTCTGCGACGTGCCCGACGTCGTGTTGGTCGCGGGCACCAACCCTGGCTTCCCTGGCTCGATCGGGCACATCTTCGTGCTGTCTGGCGACACGGGCACGCTGCACTTTCGGATCGAGACCTCGGTCGACGCCACGTTCACGCCGGCGATCGGGGACATCGACGGCGACGGGCTGGTCGAGATCGTCACCGCGTCACCGACCGGTGAGCTGCTGGCGTTCGAGCACGACGGCGCGCTGAAGTGGACCAAGCCGGTCGCGTGGGACATCGGCGAGCAGTTCGGCCAAGACCTCCGCTACTCGAACTCGGCCGCGCTCGCCGACCTCGACAACGACGGCGACGTCGAGATCGTCAGCGCCAACATGATCTTCGACGACCAGGGCAACCTGCTGCACAAGCTGGCCAAGATCGCCGGCCAGTGGGGCGCGACGACCATGGCCGATCTCGACGGCGACGACGACCTCGAGATCGTGCTCGGCAACGCGGCCTTCCACCACGACGGCACGCAGATGTGGACGACCAACCTCGCGTCCGGCTACCCGCAGGTGGCCGATCTCGACAACGACGGCCTGCCCGAGATCCTGCTGACCAACGTCAACGGGCTCTCGTTGATCGAGCACGACGGCGCGGTCACCTACCAGAACCTCAAGCCGACTGGCGTCCCAGCGGGTGGCACCAATTGGCTGCGCCCAGCGACGATCCACGACTTCGACGGGGACGGCG
Source organism: uncultured Myxococcales bacterium (assembly GCA_965649595.1). Classification (GTDB taxonomy): domain Bacteria; phylum Myxococcota_A; class Polyangia; order Nannocystales; family Nannocystaceae; genus Plesiocystis. The sequence goes on from CBFGLP010000583.1 coordinate 6,752, forward strand.
AGTCGGAGTACGCGACCAGCTCGGCGTCGAGCTACACCGTCTACGAGGCCAACGGATCGATCCTCTGGACCGCGGCGGTCAGCGACCAGAGCGGCATCGCGGCCGGCACCGCGTTCGACTTCCTCGGCGCGGGCGAGGCCCAGGCGATGTACGCCGACGAGCAGAACATGTTCGTGTTCGACGGCGAAGGCCAGGTCCTGCTGCAGATCAGCCGGCAGAGCGGCACGCTGTCCGAGTATCCGGTCGTCGCCGACATCGACAACGACGGCTCGGCCGAGATCCTGGTCGTGTCCAACAATTTCCTCGGCGGCGGCGATCCGTGCATCCAGGCGATCCGCGACATCGAAGATCGCTGGATTCAAGCCCGCCGGATCTGGAATCAACACAGCTATCACGTCACCAACGTGCGCGAGGACGGGACCGTCCCGCAGTTCGAGCCAAAGTCGTGGGAAGGGCTGAACACGTTCCGGACCAACGCGCAGATCGAAGGTGGCGGGCTGTGCATGCCGGAGCCGGTTGGCTAACCAAGGTCCGCGATGACCCAAATGAGGAAAAACTTTCCGTGGCGAGCACCCGGGCGCCACCTTAGGTTGGCGACATGCTCCGGTTCACGTCGCTCCCTGCCTTCGCTCTCGTAGCGAGCCTCACTGCTACGCTCGCCTGTGCTCCGAACGGGGACGACGAGGATGGTGATGACGAGGTCGGCGACGAGGGTGCGCCCAGCGAGGAGTGCCTGAGCGGGATCGCGTGGGTCGGCGGCGACGAGGAGTCTCGCCTCATGCACCCGGGTCGGGACTGCCTCGCTTGCCATCAAGAGCGCGGCGAAGCCGAGGAGGTCGTGCTCGGCGGGACGGTCTATGAAGCCAACGGCGAGCCCGACGATTGCTTCGGGGTCGAAGGCGTGACGCTCCAGCTGACCGACTCGCAGGGGACCGTGTTCGAGCTCGTCAGCAACGCGGCGGGCAACTTCGTGATGGAGTTCGAGGGCGAGCCCGGACAGATGCAGATCGTCCCGCCCTACTCGGCCAAGCTGCTCTACGAGGGGCGCGAGCGGCAGATGCTCACGATGCAGACCGAGACGAGCTGCAATTCCTGCCATACGGTTGCGGGGGCCAACGGCGCGCCGGGCCGAATCTTGGCGCCCTGATCGCTCGCGCTCAGCTGGTCCGAGCGGCGAGCCTACGCAGCAGCACCAGCATCCATGCGCTGACGCCGAGCAGCCCGGGTACGAGCATCCACGCCGGGCCACCCACGTAGAGCCGGGCGACCCAGTAGGTCGGCATGACGCCCCCGAGCCAGCCCCAGGGGCTCTCGACGTAGATTGCGACGACCGGCAGCACGAACGCCGAGCCGCCGATCTTGGCCAGCGCGAGGCCCTCGACCTCGCTGTCGGCAAACCCGACCAAGAAGAGCGTGAACGAAGGCGCGCACAGGCTCGCTAGCAGCACGGCCGCCAAGCCACTGCTGGCGTCGGGCAGGAGGCGAGCGCTGGCCGCCATCGCCAGCAGACCCCCGAGCAGCGCCAAGACGGCTGGCAGCGCGAGGCGCCAGACGACGAAGCCGCGCAGGGTCAGCGGGGTCACGCCGAGCGCCATCAAGGTCCGCTGGGCCCGCTCCTCGAGCAGGAAGAACCCAACCACCCAGCCAGGCATCATCGCCGCGAGTACGACCACGAACGCGGCGATCACCGGAAGGTGCGGGCCGAGATCGACGCCGAGCGGCGCGAGGCGAGCGTGGACCTCGGGCAGGGCGAACCCCAGCAGCGAGCTCAGCAGCACCGGGACCATCAGCGTCGCGAGCAGCACCGGATCCCGACCAAGCCTGCGCAGGTCGGTCCGCAGCAGCAAGGCGATCATGCGGCGACGCAGCTTGGACGAGTGCGAGGAAGCCATGCTCACCCCTCCCCTCCGAGCACGTGGCGGTGCATCCACGCGCGCGCCCACGCGAACATGCCGACGATCCAGACCAGCAGCACGAGCTCGCGGACCAGCAGGGCCCCGGGAGCGAGCTGCGTGATCCCGAGCGCCGCGTCGAGCAGATCGAGTGAAGCGCCGCTCGGCAGCAGATCGAACGCCCACGAGTCCGCGATCCCGAGCGGAGCCAGCAGCGGAATCATCAGCGGCAGGCAGCTCAGGCCACCGCCGAGCAAGTAGCGGTTGACGGTCGACGAGCGGGTACCGACGGCGATCCCGAGCAGCACGAAGCAGAGCGAGGTCGGCACGACGGCCGCGAGCAGGAGACCCGGACGCACCACGCTGCCCGAGAGCGGCAACGCGACGGCCAAGCTGGCGACGCTGGCCAGCAGCGTCAGCGAGAGCGCCTTGCTCAGCAGCCACTCCTCGATGCGCAGCGGGCTGGCGAAGCAGCCGCGCAAGGTGTGCTCACCTCGCTCGAGCAGCATCAGGCCACCGACGAAGAAGAAGCCGAGCACCGCAGGATCCGAGAACACGACCAGCACGGTCGCCCGCTCGATCCACGCGCTCGGCAGGAGCCCGAGCCCGACCACGTAGCCGGCCGAGACCAGCGCGTAAGCCAACCAGAACCCGTAGCGCCACTGCAGGCGAACGTCCTGGCGCAGCGCGGCCGCGAGTCGCCGCGCGGCGCTCATGCCAGCCGCCTCCCGGTCTCGGCCAAGAACACGTCCTCGAGCGTGGCCTCGAGCGTGTGCAGGGCCGCGAGCTTGCCCGCGTGCGCGCGCAGGCACGCGAGGAAGCCCGGGTCCTCGGCGAGGCCGTCGAGCGAGAAGAGCTGGTCCGCGCGGTGGCTCGCATCGACCTCCCACTCGACCCGGACCTTGCGCTGGCCGTGGCGGATCATCAGGGCCCGCGGCTCGTCGATTAGCGCGATCCGGCCATCGACGATGAAGCCGACCCGATCGCAGAGCTCGGCCGCCTCGCTCATGTTGTGGGTGGTCAAGAACACGGTCGTGCCCTGCCCGCGCAGCTCGAGCACGAGGTCCTTGAGCAGCCGCGCGTGGCCGGGATCCTGGCCGCTGGTCGGCTCGTCGAGGAAGAGCAGGCGCGGACGGTTGAGCAGCGCACGGCAGAAGTCGAGTCGCATGCGCATGCCCTTGGAGAAGCCCGAGACTCGCTGATTGGCGGCCGCACCGAGGCCCACGCGCTCGAGCAGCTCGCGGGGCTCCGCGGTCGTGCCCGGGTAGAGCCCGCGAAAGAACTCGAGGTTCTCGAGCGCGCTGAGCTTGCCGTACACGGTCGGCAGCTCGAAGCCGACGCCGACGCGATCATAGAAGCTCGAGCCGTCGGGGCCCGGCTCGCCGGGGCGTCGGCCGAGCACCCTGATCTCGCCCTGGTAGCCACGCAGCAGGCCGATCAGGAGCTTCTGCGTGGTGCTCTTGCCCGAGCCCGAAGGCCCGAGGAAGCCGAAGATCTCGCCCGCACGAACCTCGAAGTCGAGCCCGTGCAGGGTCTCGCGGGCGGCCCCGGGATAGCGAAAGTGCAGATCGTGCACCGCGATCATCGTGCTCATGTCGGTTGCTCCTCAGGGCTGGGCGCGGTTCCGGCGAGCCGACGCGCGAGCGCGTCGATCAACAGCTCCAACATTCCGGGCCAGTCCTGCTCGCCGATCAGGCCTCGGCCCTGAATCAGCGCGAACACGGCCCGGCTGAGCGCCGAGGCGGCCCGCGGATCGACGCTGGGATCGACCAGCCCGCGCCGCTGCCAGTCGGCGATCAGCTCGGCGAAATAGCTCGCGTCTCGCTCGACCTCGGCGGCGACGCGCTCTGGCGAGACCTTGTGCATCAACGCCTCGGCTTGCTCGGGATCGGCGAGGATCCGCAAGAAGGGGTGGGTCTCGAGCAGCTCGAACTGCAGGACGAAGTAGCTACGCAGCAGCTCGGGCCCACGCACCCCCTCGGCGATCAACACCTCGAGTCGATCGACCAGCGCCTGCTTGGCCTCCCGCTCGAAGCGATCGGTGAGCGCGAGGAACAGGTCTTCCTTGGTCGGGAAGAACAGGTAGAAGCTGCCCTTGCCGATGCCCGCCGCACGGGCGAGCTCGGCCACGTTGGTCTTGCGCAGACCCTGCCGCTCGAACAGCTCTCGACCAGCGTCGAGTAGGCGCTGCTCGATGCGCTCTCGCTCGCTCTCGCTGAACGCCCGAGGCATGTGCAGTCTATATGACCCAATTGGACAGTTGGTCAAATACTTTCTACGGCGTCAACGCGGCTTCCCAATCCAGATGTGCGCCAGATGCGTCGACGCCGGATCAGAGGTTGCTGTCGCCCGCGCAGCGAAACCCACGCTCGGGCACCGCGATGTCCGGATCCGCTCGCCAGCGCTCGAAGGTCCGCAGGTTGTTGGGGCTCGCGTCGAGGTAGTCGCCACCGCGATGGACCCGCTGCGTGCCTTCGCTGGGTCCGAGAGGATCGCTGCTCGGACCCTCCGTGTAGTAGGTCTCCGAGAACCAGTCGTTGACCCACTCTTCGACGTTGCCGGCCATGTCGAGCGCGCCGAAGGGCGACGCGCCGCTCGGGTAGGTGCCGACCGCGGCCGTCGTGTTGGTCAGGCAGCCGTAGCCTCCCATCTCCTCCTGCATCTCGAACATGTGCGCGCGCGTGCAGTCGGGGTCCTCGGTCCCCCAGGGGAAGGGCCGCCCGGTGGTCCCACGAGCGGCGAGCTCCCACTCGGCCTCGCTCGGCAGGCGGCGGCCCTTCCACGCGCAATAGTCGAATGCTTGCTGCCAGGTCACGCAATTGACCGGATGATCGCCCATTGGGAGTAAGCCCCAATTGCACTCGCCGCCCGTGGCCGGCTCGCTGCAGGTGCCCGCATCGACGCAAGCTTCATACGCGAGCACGGTGACCTCGGTGCTCTCCAGCCAAAAGCGCGAGACCGTGACCGAGTGCGAGGGGTTGTCGGTGTCGCAATCACCGTTGAGCGCCTCGACGCAGCCCATGTCGAAGGTGCCACCGGGGATCTCGAGCAAGTTGGGATCGGGCTCGACGCCGGTGTCGGTTTCATTACCGGTTGCGTCCATTCCAGTCTCCGTCGCCACGTCGTCGCCACTCGACGAGCCATCGTCGGAGCAGGCGAGCGCGAACGAGAGCAGCGAGGCGAGCGAGAGGCGAGCGCTTGCAGACAACCAGGGCATGGCGGAACGATACACTCATCCTAGCGATGGCCGCGACGAACAACACCAGCGCCGGGCTCCTGCTCTGTCGCCGCGTCCCGATGTTCGAGTTCCTGCTCGTGCACCCGGGCGGGCCCTACTTCTCCAACAAGGACCTCGGCGCGTGGACGATCCCCAAGGGGCTGATCGAGCCGGGCGAGCAGCCCCTCGCTACCGCGCTGCGCGAGTTCGTCGAAGAGACCGGTTTTTCGCTACCGAGCAGCGATCCGACGACCTACCTGCCGCTCGGGGAGATCAAACAAAAAGGCGGCAAGCGAGTGATCGCCTGGGCGGCGATCGGCGACGCGGATGCGAGCGCGGTCTGCAGCAACCTGTTCGAGCTCGAGTGGCCGCCACGCTCGGGCCGACGGGTGCGCTACCCAGAGGTCGACCGGGCCGGATGGTTCGACTTCGAAGGCGCGTGCACGAAGATCAACCCCGCTCAGGTGCCGCTGCTCGAGCGGGCGATCGCGCAGCTCGAACGTACGAGTGGGTGAGCAGCTCAGACCCCCGGCGGCAGCTCGAGCACCTTCGCCAGTTCCTCGGGCCAAGGCGCGACGAAGCGGGCCCGCTCGCCAGTGCTCGGGTGCGGCAGCGTCAGCGAGCGCGCGTGCAAGGCATGTCGCCACAAGCCGAGCCGCTGCTCGAGCTCGCTGACCGGCCGCCCGTGCTCGACCACGTCGAGGAACTCCTGCTCGCTGACCGCATAGATCTTGTCGCCGAGCAGCGGGTGCCCGCTCAGGGCCAGGTGCACGCGAATCTGATGCGTGCGCCCGGTCAACGGCAGGCAGCGGACCAAGGTGATCGGCTGCTCGCGGAACACCCCGTGGGTCAGCACCTCGACGTCGGTCTGGGCCGGGAGCCCGCCCTCGTCGAGCTCGCGCCGGCCGACCTTGATCAGGATCTCAGAGCCGATCGCCGGCCCGAGCGGGATGTCGATCCGCCCGCCCTGCTCGAGCCGGCCGTGCACGAGCGCGAGGTACTGCTTTTCGACCTCGCGGCGAAAGAAGCTGCCCTTGATCAGCGGGCCCGAGCCACCGCGGCGACCGAACACCATCACGCCGGAGGTCTCGCGATCGAGCCGATGCGCCATCTCCCAGCCGTGCTTGGGCCCGAGCCGCCGACGCAAGAGCGCGGTCAGGGTGTTGCGGTGGTAGCGAGCCGAAGGATGCACGGGCAGGTTGCCGGGCTTGTCGAGCACCAGCAGGTGCTCGTCGACGTGGAGCACGGTGTAGTCGAGCAGCACCGGGGGCTCCTGCGGGGCTGGCCGTCGGATCACCAGCACCTGACCAGTCCGCACGCGCAGCGCGTTCTTGGTCAACACCTCGCCGCTGCTGCGACAGCGGATGCCCCCCGCGGCGAGCATCTTTTGCACGCGCGTCCGCGACATTCGAGTAAAGCGAAGATCGAGGAAGCGATCGAGCCGATAGCCATCGAAGCCCGAGCCGACCTCGAGCTCGAACTCGATGTAGGGTCGGCCTTGGTCGTCGTAGACGAGGTCGTCGTGGAGCGGCAGGCCGCTGGTTGGATCGAGCTCGGGATCAGGCTCGATCGCCGCATCCGCATCGCTCGGCTCCAGCTCCGCGTCGTCGTCCGCGTCCGCGAGCTCGTCGATGGGCACGCGTGCGGCTTGCGACGGTCCTGGGACCCACGAGGACGGTCCGTCGGGGCCCGAAGGGGCACGGTCTTTTGGCGGACGCTCGTCCACGGGCGCGGATGATAGGCCCTCGGGCTCTGCGTGCACCTGCGGAGCGCCCGTCAGCGGCATCTCCGCGACATCGAAGGGCCTTCGGAGCCGACCCCGCAGCGCGCCGGCCAAGCACGGCGCGTACCTGTCTCGGCCAGGCTCGGGTGCTATGATGCCCGCCGTCATGACTTCTCCTGACGCGAAGCAACCGGTCCAGACCAAAGGCGAAGGCGGCGGAATGCTGCCGGCCCTCCTCGCAGGCGCGGGCATCCTCATCGTCGCGGGCCTGCTGATCTTCGGAGGAGACGACGAAGACAAGACCGCCAAGCGCGAGGGCACGGGCGAAAAGAGCCAGAGCGCCAACGTCCAGACCAACTCTGGCGGAGCACAGACCGGCGTCGCCGCTCGCCAGACCGACGAGGCGACCCCCGCCGCGGGCAAGGCCAAGCTCAACCCACGGATCGCCAACTCGATCGTCACGGGCGGCATGTCGCCGACCTCGGAGAAGAAGGAGGACCCAACCTCCTTCGCGTCCAAGAACGACGAGATCACCTACTGGGAAGACCAGCTGCGCGAGGCCGAGCGCCTGCTCGAGATCCGTGAGCGGGCCGTCGACCACATCCCCAAGACCGAGCAGGCGATCCGCGAGGGCAACGACCCCGAGAACGGCCTCAAGGAGTTCGAGAAGCGCAAGAAGGTCGTCCAAGAGAACCTCGACAAGGCGCAAAAGCGCGTCGAGGACATCGAGGCCAAGCTCGAGGAGCTGCGCGGGTAATCGCCGCTCGTCCGGGCATGAAAAAAGAGAGCGGGATGATCCCCGCTCTCTTTTTTCGTGCCCGATTATCGGC
>CBFGLP010000584.1:0-3675 GCA_965649595.1 uncultured Myxococcales bacterium
CTCGAGAACGAGGCCTTCGACGAGGTTCGCGACGAGCTCTATTACCTGCTCGGTCGCTACCACTACGGCACTGGTGATCTCGGTCAGGCGATCGCGCTGCTCTCTCAGGTGCCGCGCGAGAGCGACTACTTCATCCCGGCGCAGTACTTCCTCGGCGTCGCCGAGACGCGCTCGTATCACGGCCCCGAGGCCGTCGAGGCGTTCAAGAACGTTCTGCGCAAGAACATCGAGCTGCGTCAGGCTCGGGGCAAGAAGAAGAACCGCAAGGCGAACAAGATCGCCCGCATGTCCGACAAGAAGAAGCGTCGGCTGGGCATCTCGGTGGCCGAGCTCGACTTCGAGGAGCAGAACGCTCGCTTCGAGGAGCTCGCCAACATCGCGCTCGGCTACATCTTCTATCAGGTCGGCAAGTTCGAGACGGCGCTCAAGTACTTCAACAAGGTCAGCATCCAGTCGCCCTACTGGCTCGACTCGGTGTTCGCCTCGTCGTGGTCCGAGTTCCGCCTCGTCGAGGTCGAGCCCGACAACGCCAACCGCCACTACCAGAAGACGCTCGGGTACATCCACACCCTCAACGCGCCCTTCTTCTACGACTACCTCTACCCCGAGGCGTTGATCCTCAAGGCGGTGACCTACTACTTCAACTGCCGCTACTCCTCGGCCAAGGCGTCGATCGAGGAGTTCAGCTCGCGCTACGTGCAGACCAAGCAGGATCTGATGGATCTGCTCGCGGCCGCGCCCGAGGACTACCAGCTCTTCGAGCTGTCCGTGAAGATCCGCGAGGAGACCTCGGACCTCGAGCCCTTCGTCGAGATGGTCGCCCGCAAGGCGCTGCAGGATAAGACCCTCGAGAAGTACTACGACTACGTCAACCGGCTCGGCTACGAGCAGAACACCCTGTTCAAGGAGCAGAGCTCCGAGTTCCAGGGCAGCGGTCTGGGCGTGTTCCTGCTCGAGAACCTCGACCTCGCGGTGTCGATCGCGAAGGAGCGGACCGGCGCGCAGGCTCGCGTGCGTATCCAGGGGCAGATCGACGAGATCAAGAAGCTCGAGCGCGAGGCCATCAAGGTCGAGTACGAGATCGTCGAGAAGCTCAAGAAGCTCGGTGAGGATCAGGAGAGCGTGCCCGATAAGGTCAAGCCGGGTCCCGAGGAAGAGCGTTACAACTACAACGGCGAGTACTGGCAGGACGAGCTGGGTCACTACTACTACCGGGTGACCACCGTCTGCGCCGAGTGACCAACGCCGTCAGTCGAGTCAGCCCCGGAGTTGAGCTCCGGGGCTGACTGCAGAGCCCCCCGCCTCAGTCCTCTCGGGCTGAGCGTTCGAAGTTCGAGATGATTCCTGGCCGGCGGCGCGCCTAGCGTCTCCGCCCATTCGAAGAGGTCCAAGATGAGGTCGCAACACCGAATTCGTCTGTCCGAGTCGACCCGCTGGGTGTCGAGTCTGTCCGCCCGCACTCTCGGTCTGCTGACCGCTGGCAGCGTGATCGCTCTGCTCGGCACCGCCGACGTCAGCCGCGCTCAGGAGCCCGAAAAGGGTGAGAGCAGCGTCCGCTACGACCGCGAGTCCAAGAAGGCCAAGGCCAAGTCCGACCTGCTCGAGACCAAGTTCAAAGAGGAGCAGGAGGCCGAGCAGAAGCGGCGCGAGCGTGGCGTCTCGATGATGGAGGGCCAAGCCTTCCAGACCACTCAGCGCAAGGCCGTCGAGCAGGAGATGGCCGACAAGCAGATCGAGTTCCTCAAGCGGCTCATCAAGACGACCGAGCCGAGTGACGCCGAGTACCCGGACTACCTGTTCCGCCTCGCCGATCACTACCTCGAGAAGAAGGCCTACTTCGATCTCCAGGCCGGCTCGCTCTACGACAAGATCTACGAGGCCGAGGACGCCGGTAAGGGCAAGGTCGCCGCGCAGCTCAAGGAGCAGCAGAAGCGTCACACCAAGGACGCGCGCGAGGCCAGCGAGGCCGCGGCGCGCATCTACGAGGCGCTCGTCAGCGATCCCAAGTTCGCCAACTACAAGCGGATGGACGAGGCGATCTACTACTACGCCTTCGAGCTCGGCGAGCTCGGCGAAGAGCAGAAGATGCAGGCCGCCTACCAGCGCCTGATCAACGACTTCCCGCAGAGCCCTTTCATCTCCAACGCCTACCTGGCGTTCGCCGACTACTACTTCGGCAAGGGCGACATCGCGTCTGCGGTCCGCCTCTACGAGCGCGTGACCCAGTTCCCGGACAGCCCGGTCTACGCCTACGCGCTCTACAAGCTGGCCTGGTGTCACCTCAACCCGATCGGCCAGTTCGAGGCTCGCTACGACAAGTCGCTCAACTACTTCGTCGAGACCATCCAGGCGACCAAGGAAGGCCGCGCTGGGTCCGAGGCCAACGGCAAGCAGCTGCGCCGCGACGCTCGCCGCGACCTCGTCCGTGCCTATGTCCACGCGTCGAAGCCCTCGAAGGCGTGGGAGTTCTTCGAGAAGATCGGCAACGGCCCGGGCAAGGACGAGCAGGACGCTCGCAAGATGATGGAGCTGCTCGGTAACCAGTACTTCGGCGACGGCCAGTACACCGAGTCGACCTTCATCTACAAGAAGCTGCAGGAGGTGTTCCCCAACGATCCGATGACCTGCGACTGGCAGGGCAAGATCGTGGTCAACACCCTGGCGACCGATAACAAGGAAGTCCAGTGGAACGAGACCGAGCTGCTCGCCAAGGAGTGGCTCAAGTACAAGGACGCGGACGTCAAGAAGAACGTCAAGAAGCAGTGCCGCGACAACGCGCTCGCGACCATGAAGCAGATGGCCACGACGTGGCACGACGAGGCCGAGAAGACCAAGCTCCCGCGTACCTACGAGCTGGCCGAGAACGCCTACCGTCAGTTCCTGCAGACCTTCCCGGGTGACGAGGAAGGCTACGAGCTGCAGTACTACTACGCCGAGCTGCTGTGGGCGCTGGCCGAGAGCTACTACAACAGCAAGAACAAGGACGAGCGCCAGAAGGGCCTCGAGTACTTCAAGAAGGCGCACGACGAGTTCGTCGCCACCCTGAAGCTCAACCCCGAGGGCAAGTACACGCAGGACGCCGCGTACGCCCAGATGCTCGCGATGAAGAACTACGTCGAGTACGACGAGACCGGCGGGCGCAAGAAGGCCTGCGAGGTCAACAGCGAGGGCGTCTGCGTCTATCGCGACGAGAAGAAGAAGAAGAAGCCCAAGTCCGACGCGAGCGCCGAGGTCGACGCCGAGGCCGAGTTCCCGGTCAGCGACTACACCGACCAGGAAAAGGCGATGCTCGGCGCCTACGACATCTACACGACCTACGTCAAGAAGAAGGACGACCCCGAGCTGCCCAAGATCATGTATCACCGGGCCAAGCTCATGATGGAGCACAACCGCTTCGACGAGGCGGAGCCGCTCCTCAAGGAGATCCTGACCAAGTTCGACGACGTCAAGGACGCGCAGATCTACGCGGCCTGGTGCTCGGCGATGCTCGTCGACCTGCTGACGATCCGCTGGCTCGACAAGAAGAACAACCCGACCCAGACGATCGAGGCGAGCGAGAACCTCGAGGAGTGGGCGTCCAAGCTGCAGACCATGAAGGTCTGGAACCACCCCGAGGCTCAGGTGGTGCGCGACGCGGTCCCGACCTTGCTGGCCGGCATCGGCTGGAAGAAGGGC
>CBFGLP010000585.1:0-9344 GCA_965649595.1 uncultured Myxococcales bacterium
GCTTCCTGAGACGGGGGTTGTTGCAGAGCCCTCGAGCGGACTTGAACCGCTGACCTCATCCTTACCAAGGATGCGCTCTACCGACTGAGCTACGAGGGCGTGGAGGGACAGGACGGATCAAAAAGAGCGGGAGACGAGGCTCGAACTCGCGACATTCAGCTTGGAAGGCTGACGCTCTACCAACTGAGCTACTCCCGCAGCAGTGGATGGGGAAGGATTCGAACCTTCGAAGCGCGAACGCGGCGGATTTACAGTCCGCTCCCTTTGGCCACTCGGGCACCCATCCGTTCGGGCCGCATTCGGCCTGCTGTCGCGTCTTGTCGTGCGTTGGTCTTGCTGCGTGAGCGACGACCGCCGGTGAGCCCCGCGAGGGAGCTGGAGAGCTGACGGAGGGAGTCGAACCCACAACCGCCTGATTACAAATCAGGTGCTCTGCCAGTTGAGCTACGCCAGCGTGGAAGGTGTCGTCGTCTCGAGCTCGCTCCCTTGAGAGATGACTTGGACTCGAATGAATCCCGCCATCACCCTGGACAGGGTGAAGTGGAGGCGCTGTATAGCTGCCCGAGCCCGCAGGGTCAAGCCGAGGGCGAAGGGCCATCAGAGCCTTTCTGGGCGCCAAAACTCACTCGTTTGGGGCTTTTGGCGATCTCGGCCCCCAACCCTGCTGGCGATCTGGACCGGCGGACGAGCCGATCTGGCGATCTCCCAGCCGGAGCTAAAGCGGAGTCGGGAGCGGCACGAAGAGCTTGCGATCGACCGCTGGCAGATCGCTCCCCTGCATGGGCTCGTCTTCGGTGGAGTTGCCGCCACGCTCGTCGAGGGCGAGGCGCGGCATGGGTTGACCGAGCCGCGCGTCGCGTCCGAGCAGCACCGCCTGCAAGCGAGCGAGCTGATCTTCGCTGCGCTGCACGAACTCGTTGTCGTAGCCGAGCTTGCGTGCGGTCTCGAGGTTCTTCTCGAACACCCAGATCGCCTTGTCGATCACCGGGCGCAGCTGCTCCTCGAGCTCCTCGTAGTATGCCTGCCGCTGGGCTTCGTCGAGCCACTCGGGCACCGGCGCGTACATGATCGCGTCGTAGAACTCCTCGAAGAGCGAGCCGAGCTGGAAGCCCGCGGCGGCGACCCAGTAGACGTGGCGGGCCTTGATCGCGTGGTTGTACGCGTCTTGGGCCTGCTCGAGCAGCGCGAGCTTGGCCGCGAAGTCGTCGTCCATCTGCTGCTCGGGCCGGATCACGACCGCTCGAAAGCGACGATGCAGGATCGCCGCGCGATAGAAGCGGGCCATCGCCACGAAGTAGGTATCGGCGAAGCGCTCGGTCCCGGCGTCGGTCGCTGCGATGAACAGCTCGTCGGCTTCGGCCAGCACAGCGTCGGCCTCGTCGAGTCGGTCGAGCTGAAAGAGCGCGAAGCCTTGGCGGGCCAGCGCCTCGACCCGCTCGCTCGGCAGTAGCTCGTCCGCGTGGGCGAGCATCTGCTCGTAAGAGGAGATCGAGCGCTCCCACTGACCAATCTCGGCCTCGCACGCGCCGCGGCGCGCGAGCATGAACGGGGCTTGCGGATCTGTCGCGAAGTGGCGCAGAAACCCGTCGTAGGCGCGAATGGCAGCCTCGAAGTCACCGAGCTGCTCATGGGCGCGAGCGAGGCCCGGATAGGCCTGCCGAGCCAGCTCACCGCTCGGGTCTTGGCCCAGCACCCGGGCGAAGAGGGCGGCGGCGCGGGCAGGCTGCTCGCTGCGCAGCGCTTGCTCGGCTGATGCGAGCCACTCGCTCGGCTCTCCCTGCGCGCCAGCGGACCCGTCGGCGTCGCCAACGTGCAGGGGCTCGTTCGCGTGGCGAGGCTCGGTCGAGCCCGTCTCGATGGGTGTGCGAGCACAGCCGAGCAGCAACGAAACGAAGAGGGCGGCGAGCACCCGCTCGACCGCCCTCACTCCTGGCTCATTCGAATTCGCCGGGAACCGCACGAAGGGAGCATGACATGGCCGCGCCGATGAAGTTTCGTCGAGTCGCCCACCAGGCGCGGGGAGCCGGGTGTCGTGACGGGTCGCATCATGCCCTGCTATGGTCCAGGGTACATGTCGTCGACGATCCCGCGCTACACGGCGCCCGAGCGCTCGCGCTTGCGCCTGATCGCGGCGCTCGGGGTGCTCACGGCGACCGCCATCGCAGCAGGTGGTCTCGCCAGCGTGTTCTCGGGCGAGACCGAGGTCGAGCACGCGGCCAGCGAGGCCGGCGAGAGCCTAGTAGAGTCGAGCTCGCCATCACCCTTCGATCCGAGCCACATGCTCGAGCTCGAGGTCGAGCGAGCGGAGCAGACCCACGCCGCCGCCCGGGCTGCCCTCCGAGAGGCGCGCCTGCGTGGAGATATCGACCCCTCGGTGATCGACGCGCTCGAGCGCCGACTCGACGCGCTCGCGCCGATGCGCCTACCCTCTCCCGCAAGTCCCGATGCCGTCTATGGCGAGCTCGGGGCCGTCGAGCCACCCACCGGCGCTGGTCGAAGCGATGCGCGCCCTGCCCTTCCGGATACGGCCCGCGAGCTTTGATCGGCTGCTAGGGCTTCGATCCCGAGCTCGGCGGCCCAGCGGTGAGCTTGGCGATCGCTCGACGGGCAGTCAGCCACGCGGGCTGCATGCTCGCGTCCTTGGTGAGCTCCTCGGACTTCATCACCGCCTCGAGCGCCTCGGCACACTCGGGACAGCGCTCACCCGCGGCAACCTTGCCGGCCAACCAAGCGACGTTGACCCGCGCCTCTGGGTTGGGGATCTCGAACGCCCGCGCGAGGTCGGCCGCCGTGCCGAGATCCGGCGCCTGGCTGGTGCGAGCCAGCCGGAAGGCCGCGACCTCGCGCGCAAACCAGTGGCGGCTGCGATCGCTGACGACCGCACGATGGCAGGCTCGATCGTCACCACACTGCTCGAGCACGGCGACGCCTTCGAGCCAGCCTGCTTCGGCGATCTTCTCGCGGACTGCCGCCGTGCTGCTGCGCTCGAGCCGACGGATCGCGGCCGCCTGCTCGGGGGACGCCGCGAGGATCAACCAACGAAAGCTCTCCCAGCGGATCTCGTGCTCGTAGCCGGGGCTCGCGATGAGGTCGGGATCGTAGGAGCCCTTGCTGGTGATGTCGCCGAGGCAAGCGAACGCTCGCTCGCCACCGATGCGACCGAGCGCCGCGGTGATCTCGTAGAGGTCGATCGGATCGTGGCTGGCGTCGCGGCAACCACAGAGCACGTCGACCGCGGAGGGATCCGCGATGAAGCCGAGCGCGTGGGCGACGAAGGCTCGTTGCGTCGACTCGGCGACGATCTCGAATTGGTCGGCCGGCGCAGCGCCGCTGCACTGCCGAAAGTGGTTCAGCAACGCCGCGGTCGACCGCTGTGATCCGACCTCTCCGAGGATGCGGATGATGGTCAACTCGACGATCTCCGCGTCGACGCCCTTGGTCAGGGCGAGATCGTAGATCGGATGCTCGCGCTGCTCGAGCATGTCGAGCAGCGCCGGCACTGCTGGGTCGCCAATCCCGGCGATCGCCGTGATCGCCAGCTCGGGTACGCTGACGGTCGAGGGCGCGTCGACGATGTGGAACTGCACGGTGACGAGATCGCTGGTGACGGAGGGATCACCGATCTGCCCGAGCGCCCTGATGGCAGCCTTGATCACGCCCTTGGGCTGCTGCCCCTCGGGTTGACGAAGCACCGCGACCAAGGCGCGCAGGCCCTGCTCGGATCGCAGCGTCCCGAGCGTCTTGCACAGCTCGCTCCGCAGCTCGCCCTCGCGCCCGACGAGCGAGTCGAGATCAGGCTGCGCGAGCACTCGCTCGAGCGTCTCGGCGATCACCGGCGCAGCCTCGTGTGCCTGCGTCTCGGCAATGCTCCGCAACGCCGCGCGAGCCTCCTCGTGGCTGCGCTCGCTGCCGTCCACCAAGAGCGCGTTTGACCAGATCGCGACCGGATCGACCTCGATGGGCTCGACGGGCTCAGGCTCGGGAGCGCGGGGTGCCGGCTTCGGAGGCTCGACGCAAGCCGCACAAACGCAAGCGAGGCACCCGACGAGCCCGAGCCAGCTCGAGCGTCGGATGCCCCGCGAGAGGATCGGCCGGATCACTTGCCTTCGGCCGGCGCAGCTGCAGTCGGCGCGCCAGCGGTGAACTTGGAGATCGCCTGCCGAGCCATCAGCCACGCGGGCTGCATGCTGGCGTCCTTGGTCAGCTCCTCGGACTTCATCACCGCCTCGAGCGCCTCGGCGCACTCGGGGCAGGGCTTGCCGGCCGCGACCTTGGCGGACAGCCAAGCAATGTTGATGCGGGCCTCGGCGTCGCGGGTCTTGAACGCCTTGGCGAGGTTGAGCGCGGCGGCGGTGTCGCCCGGCTCGGCCAGCCGGGCGTAGTTGAAGGCAGCGACCTCGCGCTCGAACCAGTCGCGGGTCGTGTCGGCGAGCACCTTCTCGTAGCAGCCCTTGTCGGCCTTGCAGTCGGCGAGCACCGTGACGCCCTTGTTCCAGTCCCAGTTGACCTTGCCGAGCTCCTCTTTGACCTTGGGATCGTTGGCCTCGACGATGCCCTTGATCGCGTCGACCTTGCCGTCCGGCGCCGAGATGATCAGCCAGCGGATGCCCTGCCAGCGGATCTCGTACTTGAAGTCCGAGTTGGGCAGCTCGTCGGGGTCGTAGAAGTTGTTGGTCGTGATGTCGGCGAGGCAGGTGTAGGCCTCCTCGCCGCCGATGCGACCGAGCGCGGCGGTGATCTCGTAGAGGTCGCCGGGGTTGTGCGTCGCGTTCTTGCAAGCGCAGAGCGCCGCGACCGAGGCAGGGTCGGCGACGAAGCCGAGCGCGTTGGCAGCAAACGCCCGGATGCTGACGTTGAGCGCCTTCTCCATCGCCTCGAGCTCTTCCTCTTCCTCGGTCTTCTTGGGCGCCTTGCCGTCGGCCGGCGCCTCGACGCAATCCTTTTGCGGCATGTAGGCGACCATCGCGGCGGTGCCCGCCTTCGAGCCGACCACGCCGAGGATGCGCAGCGCGGTCTGCTGGACGACGTTGATCTCGACGCCCTTGTCGGCCGCGAGGCTGTTGAGCGCCTCGTTCTTGCCCTCGAGGGTCTCGACCAGCTTGGGCACCGCCGGCTCACCGATCGCACCGATCGCGCCGATCGCTAGCTCGGGGATGCTGGTGGTCGAGGGCGCGTCGGCGACCCGGAACTGGACCAGCAGCAGCTCGTCGACCGCCTTGGCGTCGCCGATCTGGCCGAGCGCGATCGCGGCCGCCTTGTAGATCGGCTTGGGCTGGTTCTCCTCGGGCTGCTGAAGCAGCTTGATCAGCAGATCGACGGCCTCCTTGGCTCGCAGCTCGCCGAGGGTCTTGGCGATCTCGTAGCGGATCGCGCCCTCTTCACCGGCCGACATGTCCTTGGCGGGGCTCTCGATCAGCTTGTTGAGCTGTTCGAGCAGCGGCTTGGTCATCTCGGTCGCCTTGGCGGCGCGGATGCCTTCGAGCGCGATCTTGGCCTGCTTGTGCCCTTCCGCGCTGCCGTCGAGCTGGATCGCCTTGGTCCAGATGCCGGCGGCCTCGGGCTGCTTCATCTGCAGCGCCATGGTGAGCATCTGCTCGCGGAACTGCGGGGAGTCGTCCCAAATCGCGTCGAACTTGGGCAGGACCTTCTCGGCGAACTCCTTGCGCCGCTCGGCGTCGTCGTTCGCGGCGATGCCCTGCACGATCCGCTCAATCTGCTTCATACCCTCGGTCCGCTCCTTATCGTCATCGAGCTTCTCGAGGTGGGTCTCGAAGGCGTTGGGATCGCCTTGCTTGCAGCCAGAGGTGACGGCGGTGGCCGCAATCACGGCCGCGAGCACGGAAGAAAACACGAACTTGCGCATGGTGAGACCTCGGCGATGAGCGTAACAAACTTTGGAGCCAAGCGGCCGTAGAAAGCACCCCTTGGCGCGAGCAGCAAATGACAAAGAGCCCCCGGTCGCGACCGGAGGCTCTTTGTAGTGGGTGTCCTCTGTGCCGAGGATCTGTGCCGAGGATCAGCGCCGGCCGGCTTTGCGGCGGCCTCGTGCGGGGATCCGAGCCGACTTCTTGGCCCGGCGGCGCAGGCCACCCTCATCGTCGTCCTCGGGCGGCAGCTCGCCCTTGCGAAGGGCCGAGTGCTTGACCACCACCGTGACCTCGTCGTCGTCGCGCGAGGATGCGGCCGCAGGAGCCGGACGAGCGGGCGGAGCCACATCGCGGCGGCCGGGCTCGCGGGCCGGAGCAGCCGTGCTCGCCGAGCGGGGCGTGGACGTGGCCCCACGACGGGTGTCGTAGCTGCCACTCACGCTGGCCCGGGCACGCCCCGCCGAGTTGGTCGTCGCAGCAGGGCGACCACCGATCACGCCACGGGGCACGGTCGCCGTCGCTCGCGTACGCTCGCGGGCGATCGGAGCGTCCTCGCCCTCCATCGCGACCTCGCCACGGAACGCGGCGCCGTCGGAGATGATCAGGCGCGGCGAACGAATGTTGCCGACCAGCTTGGCGCCCTTGTTGAGCGTCACGCAATTCACGGCCGTGACGTCGCCGATGATGATGCCCGAGACGACGACGTCGCGGGCTTCGACCTCGGCGATCACGACACCGGAGGGCTCGACGTAGAGGGTCTCGGTCAGCGAGATCGAGCCCTCGATGCGTCCCTCGACCCGGAGGTCCTCCTCGCCGTCGATGCGACCACGGATCGCTATCGCCGGACCGACGATGGTCTCCTCGGAGACCGCTTCCTCGCTCATGGTGCGCGGTGCCGCCATCGATCAGCCATCCATGTCGACGTTGCCCTTGAAGGAGGCACCGTCCGCAATGAGGATGCGAGGGGCGTGGATGTCCCCGACCACGCGACAATCGGCCCGCAGCTCGGCGCGGTCCGTCGCATGGATGTCACCGGTGACCGAGCCATGCACGGTGATGGTCGCGGTCTCGACGTTGGCCTCCACGACCCCGTCGCGCTCGACCACGATGTTCTCGCGCAAGCTGATCTGACCCTTGACGGTGCCGAGGATGATCAGGTCCTCGTCGCCCGAGATCTCGCCGTCGATGACGATGGTGCTGCCTATGACGGTGTTGGCCATTGGGGAAGCGTTGCTCCGGAACTCTCAGTCAGCCGCGCAGGGCTGAGAAGTGAAGACGTTGGGTGGACTGGGAAGGATGCGGCTCGGGATCGCGGGGTCAGCCGCGTCCGAGCACCTTGGCGAGATCGTCCGGCAGATCGACCTTCATCTCGACGGCGCCGCGGAAACGCGCACCGTCGTGGATGATCACCCGCGGCGCCCGGACGTTGCCCTGCACGCGCGCGCCTTGATGGATGGTGATCGAACGGGCCGCCGAGATGTCGCCGATGACCTCGCCGCGGACTTCGACGCTGTCGACGTCGAGGTTGGCCTCGACCACGCCAGCTTGAGCCACCGTGAGGTGACCCGCGAGGGTGATCGCGCCCTCGATGCGTCCTTCGACGACGAGATCCTCCTCGCCGACGAGGGTGCCGCGGATGAGGATCTGATTGCCGATGACGCAGGGGGCGTCCGGTGCCGTGGGAAGTGCCATTGAGAAGCCTCGGGTGCCGACCGGGTGCGGTCGAGCCGGGGCAGGCTACAACTGCGCCCATCCCTGGGTCAACCGGCGGTTGCAGAGGAAACGCCCGCCACTCTCGGGCCGATCTCGCGCCCGAGGCTGCGTGGCAGTCAGCGACACGGACCGCGCAGCCTCGCGTCACACGAGCGACCAGGGAGTGCTAGAAGCCGCACAGCCGATCACCCGGTCGGTAACCTGTCCGATCACCTGGCGTAGCCGCACACACCGATTCGACCGTGACCGCGAACTGGATCTCCGTCCTCCCCAACCGTCTCGGAGCACGAGCATGAGTGCCCCGACGGACCCATCGACCTCGATCGCACGCGATCCATCGACCATCTGGCGCGGTGGCGCGACCGAGATCGCCAGCGTCGACGAGCTGGTCGCGTGGTTCGAGCGGGCGCGCCGACCGAGCCACCACCTGATTGGCACCGAGCAAGAGAAGTTCGGCCTCGCCCTCGGCTCGGATGGGGTCGCGGAGCCCGTCACTTATCGCGAGCACGTGCTGCCGACGCTGATGGCGATGCACGAGCGGTTCGGCTGGGCGCTCGGCAAGGACCGCGGAGTCGACGGAGAGATCATCGCGCTCGAGCGTGACGGCGCGTCGATCACCCTCGAGCCTGGCGGTCAGCTCGAGCTCAGTGGCAAGCCGCTGCCGACCGTCCACGACACCTGTGCCGAGTTCACGCAGCACTACCAGGAGCTGCACGCGATCGCCGAGCCGATGGGTGTCGCGTGGATCGCCTGCGGCTTTCATCCCTTCGCCCGGCGCGACGAGATCGACTGGATGCCCAAGGGCCGCTACCGGGTCATGCGCGAGTACCTGCCGACCCGCGGCGCGCTGGCGGTCGACATGATGATCCGGACCTGCACCGTGCAGGCCAACTTCGACTTCGCCGACGAGGCGCAGTGCGGCCGCCGGTTCCGGCTGATGCTCGGCGTGTCCTCGCTGATCACCGGGCTGTTCGCCAACTCGCCATATAAGGAGGGCGCGGCGACCGGTGTCCTCTCGACCCGCTCGGCGACCTGGGAGCACGTCGACCCGGCGCGCTGCGGCCTGCCCCGCTTCGCGTTCGAGGGCGAGTTCGCGTGGGCCAAGTACGTCGACTGGGCGCTCGACATCCCGATGTTCTTCGTCAAGCGGGGCAGCACCTACCACCCGCACCACGTCAGCTTCCGAACCTTCCTGCACGAGGGCTTCAACGCGCCCGACGGCGTCCATCACCGCGCCACTCAGGGCGACTGGGAGCTGCACCTCAGCACGCTCTTCCCCGAGGTCCGGCTCAAGCCCTACATCGAGATCCGCGGGGCCGACTGCGTCGGCTCGCGGACGGTGTGCGCGCTGCCGGCTCTGTGCAAGGGCCTGATGTATGACGATGACGCGGGCGCTGCCGCGTGGGAGTTGGTCGAGGATCTCGACTACGAAGCTCGCATGGATCTGTGGCGGCGGGCTCGGACGCGTGGCCTGAACGATCCCGAGGTTCGCCGCAAGTGCGAGCGCTTGCTCGGCTACGCTCGCATGGGCCTCGAGCGGCTCGACATCCGCGACTCCAAGGGCCGGACCGAGGCGCGCTTCCTCGATCCACTCGACGAGCAGGTCGCCCGCGGTGCCACGCCAGCCGGCGACGCGCTCGCCCACTTCGGCGAGCACCCTGGCCGCGACCCCGACACCCGGCGAGCGCTCGTGCGCTGGTTCCACTTCGCTGGCGCCGAGTTCTGAGTGCTGATTTGATGGAGGGACCGTAGCCGGTCCCTCCC
>CBFGLP010000586.1:0-6385 GCA_965649595.1 uncultured Myxococcales bacterium
CTTGTCCCTTGTTCGTGGCGGATCGTTTGGGGGTCCGGAGAGGGGCCGCGACCGGACGGGAGGAGGACCCGCGACGGCTCTGCCGGCGCGGGGGAGGTCTATGATGCAGACCAGGTCTGGTGTCCATCAAATGGGGGGAGGTCTAGCGGTGCCAGCACACACTGTCAAATCGTCGCTGGCATGGATGTCGATATGGTCTGTTTGATGGACTAGTGAATAATCGAGCCGTGGAGCAGTGCTGGCGTAATTTATACAAGTACGGATATGCGCAGGTGGCTCATCCACACATCCGGCGGGCCAGCACGTCAACACGGCGAGATACACCGTGAGCAGCTTGCGGGTGTTCATCGGGCGTGCCCTACCATGGCTCATGAAACATCACCAATCACACAATGCGCCTAGCTCGGCGTTCGGGCCTAGGCGTGGGCAACTCTGGCTCGTGACGTTGGCGGCGCCCATTTGGGCCATGCTCTCTGGTTGCGGAGACGACGGGCAAGAGTGCCTCGGCGTCAACTGCAACGACGAGGTGGGCGAGGAGACAGGTCCGGAGGAAATTCCCGGATGCTGGCCCGAGCTCCCGGGGCAACCGGCAGGCGGTGGCGCTGACGAGGTCGGCGACGGGTCGGAGTATCCGGGCGAGGGCGTCGTGTTCGCGTGCGAAGGCAGCGGCAACGGCTGGGCGACGGTCGAAATCCGTGGCTGGGGGACGGAGGTCGCGTGCCTCAACACTCCCGATGGCGTGAAGAAGCCGACGCCTCAGGATTGTCAGTCGCTGCCCATCGATCTGGATCAGGTCGCGGTCGGACAGCCTTGGGTGTGTTGCACCGAGAGCACCGGGGAGGACCGACTCGAGGAGGCATGCAGCCTCGACTGTGGTCACGCCGCGTGCAAGCTCGCGGCGCAGAGGATCCTCGAGACGGCCTTGCCACTCGGAGACGATGGCCCCTATGGACGCGCCAAGAGCGATCTCCTGGCGTTCCATGACATGCTCTTGATGCCCGACCAGCAGGAGAAGTGCGCACAGGCGGTCCGCGATGCCCAAGGTGCCCTCGTCGACGTCTCTCTCGGTGAGGGCACGTCCGATGACAAGCCCGGCCACATCGAGAATCTCACGCTCAGCCTCCAATGCGACGTCGAGTACACCGAGCAGATCGTCGAGGCGGGCGAGTGCATCCGGTCGGCCCACACCCCCGACAAGCCCGACGAGCAGGACCATGACGGCCTGATCTTCGGCGGCTCGGCGACCTTCCACGGACCCGAGGCCGAGGGCGAGTCGGAGCTCGTCGACGGTGCGCTCGGTGTTCGCGTGGCAACCTGCGACGAGGAGCCGTGCACGATCACCCTCACTCGCCTGGACGCTCGGTTCGAGAACGTCGTGAGCCCCCGCGTGGAGCTGACGAACGTGACCGCTCGGCTTCGTCGTCCCGCGCAGGCGTGGCGCACCGGCACCACGGTCGTGTTCCCGGCCGGGTCGATCATGCTCGACGTGCACGCACGCGCGCTGCTCGACGGCGAGCCGCTCTCGTCAGAGGTCGGATCGGTCCTGCAAGTCTCGAACGTCCAGCCGGCCGTGGGCAGCCTCAGCGAGGACGGGACCTTCGCGCTCGAGCAGGCCAGCTTCCGCGCGGGATCGTTCGAGGTGACCTTGCGGATCGAGCCGTCGCCTACCGAGCCGGTCGCGATGAAGCCCGCGATCTGAGCTTCGACGTCGCCGCGGGAACACACGTTTGGTGCCCCGCGGCGACGGGTCGAGTGGCCGCTCCGCTGGCGAGGACGGTTCGAGTCCCCGCAGAGAGGCGAGCCCTGTCATGGCGTCGGCTCAGTCATCTTCTTCAAAGGGCCGCACGATCACCTCGAAGGGCGCCGCCGGGCCGAGGTCGCGGAGCACGTCGAGGCGCCATGTGCCCGGATGCAGCTTCACCTTGTCCCACGGGGGCGAGCGCCATGTGGTCCTGACCGCGAAGAGGTCTCGAGCCTCGTCCTCCGAAGCCGCGTGCTCCGTCGAGCACCGCTCGAAGTGGACAAACTCCGCGCCCTCCAGATCCACCTCGTAGTCATCGAGGCTTTCGACATCGATCGTGAAGCTCTGGTGCATCATTCGGCCGCCGTTGAAGATGAGCCGATCGACTTGAGGGACGCGCTCGTAGGGCCCAAACGTGTCATCACTATCGCAGTCCATGACGGATAAATAGCGCCACCCCGCGCCGAGGTCCCGTTCCACGTGCGGGATATCGTCACACTGGTGATAGGGCATATACTCCCACGGGGTCGTCTCGACGAACTCGCGTTCGAGCTCGTCGAAATCCATTCCATACACATCCTCGAACACTGAGATCACTCCCTCGGCATCGACGTCGCCCTTATAGCCACCGCGGGGCGCCGGGACACGAACATAGACATCGGCCACCGATTCGCCGCCGAAGCTGTCGATCAACCACCGCATGAAGATGACGCCTTCATCATGCCACTTGCCACGTTCACCATGCGAGCCACCGAGCGATTCGCGAAGATTCATGTCATTATGGAGGCGTTGATGAGGGTAAGGCCGGAACAGATCGGCCAAGCCTTCGGACAGCGCCGGAATGCTGTTATTGCGAAGTTGGCAGGCCACTGCATGCCCGAGCTCGTGATAGGTGGCGGTGGGCACGGAGAAAGTCACGCCATCATCAAAGCTGCATCCCATGATCCAGCCCGACCCACACTCTCGGGGCCACGCATAGGATAGATAGAGGGGGATGCGCTGGCGGATCTCGAAGCCTAGCGTGTCGGCGATGAACGTCACGTGACGCTCCATCTCCGCGGCCGTGCCAGCGCAAACGGTTAGATCCTCGCTGACGTATATGTCCAGGTGCTCAGTTTGCCGGATCAGCGGATAGTCCGGCCGTGGAGTGGTGCTGGCGTGATCTATACAAGTGCGGACATGCGGGGATGGTTCTTCCGCGCATCCGGCTGGCCAGCACGTCAGCACGGCGAGATACACCGGGGGCAGCTTGCGGGTGCTCATCGGGCGTGCCCTACCATGGCTCAGGAAACGTCACCAACCACACGATGCGCCTAGCTCGGCGTTCGAGTCTAGGCGTGGACGACTCTGGCTAGGGACGTTGACGGCGCCCATTTGGGCCGTGCTCCCTCGATGTGGTCACACCCCGCCGAGCCCGACGAGCGGGATCATCACGGCCTGATCTTCGGCGGCTCGTCGACGCTCCGGCGCCACCCCGAGAGGCGGGGCTCTCGCGCCTTCGGCCCGCGCCGACGACCCCCAGCCGCTCGATCTCCGGCTGCATCCTGTCGCTCGACGACCGCCTCGGGTAGAGTCCGCGCGGTCCTCATGATCACCGGCGCCCTCAAGCAGCAAGTCGATCGCCTGTGGAATACCTTCTGGACGGGCGGCATCTCGAATCCGCTCTCGGTGATCGAGCAGATCACCTACTTGCTCTTCATGCGCCTGCTCGACGAGGCCCAGACGCTGGCCGAGAACAAGGCCAAGCGCACCAAGCAGCCGCTCGGGCGCGTGACCATCTTCGTGCTGCTCAGACGATTGCATCGCCGGCTCCTCCGAATGTGTTGAACTGGATCAGTTCGCGACATGTGGCGAATTTGACAATGACGCATGCCACGAACTAAGCAGCGCCCAGTTGTGCCCTCAGGGGCAATCCTGCGGAGGGGGGACCTGCGGCTGCGATAACTCTGCATACGGACAATTCGCTATTCAATCGTACATTTACCCTAACTTCGGTCCGGCTGGTTGCTCCGGCGATGGCACGCTGAAGATGAAGGCATCGGCGGAAATGGTCAATTCCACGGCGCTCCGAGTTCATGTCCGCAAGGAAGACGATACCGCCTTCGGCTCCGCAGCTACTCTCTCGCTCTACGTGGGCGATGGGCCGACATGCCCAAATCCTCCAAATGTGGTCAAAGCCACCAAACCCGTACAAGTCAACGTCGTTGACCAGACGATCGATCTTACTTTGAACCCATACAATGGCGGATGGGACCTCGGTGAGACGAAGACGTTCTGGGTCGGCAAAGACGAGGGAGGGTTCGACTCCTTCCGCGCAACAAATACCATCGCGGTCACACGACAGTGTATTCCATGAAATAAGCGCCCGTCGGCCCGGTCGGATCACTTAATCCCGTGGACTCGCCACGAGGAACGAACCTGGGCGTTCGTTGCCGGTGGCCGCAGGCGCAGCGGATCAGTTGGCAATCGGCGCGATCCAAAGATCGCTAATGGCGATCGGTTCGTGAAATGGTTCCGACGACTCGAGCGAAAGCTGCAACCGGTGATATCGTCGTGATAGACAATACACGTACGCAGTACGACCGGCGCGTACGTGAGCACATCGAGTCACCGCGCGGGCGTCGAAGCCTGCGGAAGTGGTCCGCGAGCACCCACCGTGCGATCGCGTACGCGTAGTGCCGGAAGGATGACTCCCCGAGAAAAGCATCCACCGTAGCCACAGCTCTGAGCGTCACCTCCTGAACCAGATCCCGCGCAGCCGACGAGTCGACTCGTCTGCCAAGAGCCGTATCACTCCTCGTGGTAGCGCCGCGCCAGAGCGTCACCGCAGCGACGCTCCCCCACCATGCCAGCCCGCCGATCAGCTGCTCGTCGGCGCTGGGAATTAGCGGACGGCACCCGCTTGCTCATGGCGTCGCCAAGTCGTGCGCTCGCACCCGAGTGGAGATCAACTTGGATCGCTGCTCGACCGAGACCGCCGACACCGAGGACCGAGGCGAGGGAGCTGTTCGACGGTGCCATTGCGATCGGCCCTTGGAACAACGAGGTGGAGCTGGTTCCGGGCACATGGAAGCTCGACGTGGTGCGCTACGACATGAGCCCAGCGCCCGTGCACGTCGTGGTGCGCAAGACCGTCGGAGGCGAAGACTAGTCGCACCGGGGGGGTAGGGCGGTGCACGGTCGCCCTTACGGGCTCGATCACACGTTGGCCGGGCGGATCGTCGAGAGCTCCGACTTGGCCACCTGGCGCATGCGCATGAGCGTCTCGTAGATCAGCTGAGCGTCCGAGTCGGGCACCCCCAACCACCGGATCGCATCCCTGGCGCGCAACCAGTCGTGCGCCTTGATCTTCACGTTGAGCCACGAAACCATCGTGACCACGCCGACCACCAGTCGATTGTCGGTGATGATCGAGCAAGGCAGCTCACGACGCTTGAGGATCTCGGACACCTTCTTACGCTGCGAGCTCGTGGTGTCGGTGTTGCCGAGGGTCGCCCCGAGGTAGCCGACCAGCGGCTTGGTGTTGAGGTCCTCGAGCATCGCGTCCCAAATGGCATCGTCGACCTTGCCCGCGGTGGAAAATGCAATGAGCACTCCGCCCACGCACTCCCAGGTGTAGATGGCCTGGTTGGATGCCATGTCCCCAAGCCTACGCTGGGGATCCGCGAGCGATCAAATGTTAAGCGAGGCGGCACCGCATCGCGGTGTCGCCCTTCGAGCGTGTTCCAAAGGCCACTGAAGGGTCCAAAGAACGTTGGCAGGACAAGCACGCGTCGCGCTACACACGCGAGCTAAGGCTCGCGCAGCGCCTGCATCGTGTCGGTCGAGCCGTCGTCGTCGTCATCGTCCGAGCGGTCCGGCTTCGCGGGTTCGTCGGACTTCGCAGCCGACCTCTCCTGCTGCTTGCGCAGGCGATCACTGTCGCGGGCGTACTCGTAGTCGGCGGGGCTCGGCTTGCGCAGGAAGAACAGCCACACGCCGGCGGCGAAGATCGCGAGCGAGAAGTACTGCGCGGGGGTCAGCCCGAAGTAGCGCAGGTCCGGAGCAGACACGCCCTTGCCGACCTCGGTCTCGCGCATGAAGTCGAGCATGAAGCGAGCCGGCCCATACACCAGCGCGATCAACCCGGTCAGCCGCCCCGGCGCCGCGTTCTTCCAGTCCCAGATGAAGTACACGAACACCGCGAGCGCGAGCAGGACCAGGAACTCGAGCAGGCCGAGATCCCAGCGCCAAAGCTCCTGCGCCGGAGAGCAGCACTCGGGCAGCGAGCGCCCACCCTCGGGGCAGCGGCAGGGCCACGGGCCGACCGCCAACAACGTGCCCTCCTCGACGATCTTGCCCGGGTGATCGTGGACCCACGCGCAGGCGAGCCGCCCGAACACCATGCCGAGCAGCAGCCCGAACATGTTGGCGTCGGCGTAGATCATGATCGGCTGCTTCTCGCGGCGCAGGAACCAGTTCATGCCGATGAACGCGCCGAAGAACCCGCCCACGCTCGACAGGCCGTTCCACAGCATCAGCAAGACCCACGGGTTCTCCTGCACCTTCTCGGGGAAGTAGAAGAGCACCGAGACCCAGTGCGAGATGATGAACCCGAACACCAGGACCCAGAAGACCTGGTCGCGGAAGTACCACTCGTCGAGA
>CBFGLP010000587.1:0-8203 GCA_965649595.1 uncultured Myxococcales bacterium
CGAAGCCATCGCCACACGCCGCGGCCGCGCAGGCCGAGGTGCACGCGTCGGTGTCGTCGACGTTGCCGTCGTCGCACTCCTCGAAGCTGCCGTACACGAACCCGTCTCCGCAGGTGGCCTCCTGGCAGAGCGAAGTGCAAAAGTCGGTGTCGATCGCGTTGGCGTCGTCACACGCCTCGCCCGGCTGGACCAGCCCGTCGCCGCACGACGCCAGCACGCAGTCGGTCGAGCACTCGTCGTTGTCGAGCGGGTTTGCGTCGTCGCACTGCTCGACCCCGATGTGGACCAGGCCGTCGCCACAGATCGCGTTCGTGCACGTGCTGGTGCACTCGGCGTCGTCGGCGTTGTTCGGGCCGGCGTCGCACTCCTCACCGGCCTGGACGATCCCGTCGCCGCACGCTGGATCGCCCGTCTCGGTCTCGGTGGTGTCGGTCCCGTCGGTCTCGGTGGTGTCGGTCTCGCTCGTGTCGGTCTCGGTGTCCGACTCGGTGTCGTCGATGTCGTCCTCGGTCGAGGCGTCGTCGGCGAACACGTCATCATCGCTGTCGACGGTCTTGGTGCAGGCCAGGCTCAGCGCGGCGAGCGAGAGCGCGAGCGCATGGGGTGAGCGAGCCCGTGAAGGCATGTCCTCACTGTGCCGCAGCCGCCGACATCCTGAAAAGAGCGACGTGGGGCCCCGGATTGCGCGGATTCGCCCGGTTCGGTGAAAGTTGGGATATTTGGTTTGCAGCGGCCATCACGACCAAATTGCCCCGCCTCGTGGCTAGCCGACACGACCTCGCGCTCGTGCTACGCATCGATCGAGCCCTGACCATGACCCTGCATTCGCGCTCACTCCAACTCGCCCTGGCCACCCTGCTCGTCCTCGCTCCCGCGTTCGCGCAGGCAGATGACGCCGCCGGGGCGTTCTCGGCCAAGCACGCCGCGGTCGTCGAGCTGGTCGAGCAAGGCGCCAGCGATGCCAAGCTCCGCAAGGAGCTCGACGGCATGCTCGACTATCGCTGGCTCGCCGAGTCCTCGCTCGGCGGCCCCGACAACTACGCCAAGGTCTGCGCCAGCCGCTGCGCCGAGTTCGAGGCCCTGCTGACCGAGCTGGTCCGCGAGAACTACCTTCGGATGGTGCGCAAGACCAAGACTCACCCGCTCGAGTACGTCGACGCGGTCGAGGGCAGGGGTGGGGTCCACAAGATCACGACCAAGGTGAAGGTCGACAAGAACGGCCGGCAACGCAGCGTGACCGTCGAGTACGTGATGCACCAGGTCGGTGGCAGCTGGCAGGTCCGCGACATCATCACCGACGGCATCAGCCTGGTGAAGACCTACCGGCACGAGTTCAACAAGCTCGCCAAGGCCGAGGGCATCGACGGGATCATCAGCCGGCTCGAGGACAAGCTAGCGAAGCCGGACGCGGACGACGAGGGGGTGCTCGGCGGCGAGGGAGCCTGAGCCTTCGATACGTCGTTGGTGTAGGATCGGCGCTGGCGCGAAGCGCGATGGAGCCCGCCCGATCCATTTGTCTGCCGCTCTCCGACGGGCTCCCGCTCCGTATCGGGAAAGGACGATATTCATGGCGCTAACCCGCGGCCGCTGGTCGTTCACCCGCAACAACGAGGTCCGTTACTACAGTTCCTGCTGCCGTCACCACGAGCCGCTCGATCCTGTGGTGTTTCTGATCTTGCTCGGCCTCGTGGCGATTGCAGGGGCTATTTATATCATAGTAACGATCATCAAAGTCCTGATGGCGATCTGGATCGCCATTGCGGTCGCGCTCGCTTTGGTGGCCCTGTACTTCGTCTTCACCGAGATATTCGACTTTGCCATTCGCAGGCGGGTATATCGCTATCTCGAGCTCGCGCCGGCGGCGGTGAACGGCGAGCTCGCGCCCGAGCAACGCAGCGAGTTCATGCGGCTGGCGAGGAGCGTCCGAGCCGACAATCAGGCTCGGACAATCGGCGAGGAAGGTATCTATGGCGAGCTCGTCACGAAGGTCTTGGCCGACGGCTGGGTGACCGAGGACGAGGCCAACAAGCTCGCCTCGGCGGAGCAGCTGTTCTCCATGGATCGTTCGACCGCGCTGGGCATCAAGCGCTGGGCCTTCAACGGGTTCCTGACCTGGTTGGGTGAGGACCTGTCCGCGGATCAGGAGAACTCGGCCCGAGCGGTGGCCTTGCGGCTCGGCATCCCTCCAAGCGAGGTCGAGCAACGGGTGGGCAAGCTCGCGCAGCAACGCGAGCTGCGTGAGCGGGCAGCTCGAGCCGAGCAGGAGGCGCTCACCCGCGCCGAGCAAGAAGAGTGGGATCGCGTGATCCAGGCCGCGGCGCAGCGCGCCAACGCCAACGCCGTATTCGACGTGGACCAGCGCAGCAGCGTCCGCGTGCGAATCAAGCTCCGCAAGGGCGAGCGCTGCTGGTACACGACTCAGTGCGCGCTGATCCAACCCGGCAATCCGAGCAAGCGACCGGGCACCCTCTACGTGACGAGCGACCGGCTGATCTTCATGGACGGCGGGGCCACGGCGATCCGATTGGCTGCGATCCTGGATGTCGCCGCCGATCCCGAGTCGGGCATCCTCCACGTGGTCGCCGACGGACAAAAGACGCCCTTCGAGATCGAGCTGAGCGAGCCGCTCGTCGGCTTGGCCCACGTCGAGCGCTCGCTCGCCGAGCTGCCGGACAACTCGTGATCATGGACCCGGGTCGGTCGAAGCTTCGCTAAGATGGCCCGGTGGCGGTGCCGGTCCACCAGCGCGCGAGCAAGGCCGAGGCGCCGCCGGCCTCGAGCCCGGCGTCGCCCGAGCCCGAGGCGCCCAACCCGATCTGGCAGGCGCTAGCGATCCGGCGGCCTGTGGTCGGAGCAGCGGATGACCGAGCCGAGCGCGAGGCCGATCGGGCCGCCGAGCGGGTGCTCATGGGCGAGCGGGCTAGCGGGCTAGGTCAGGCGCCGGTCCAGCTTCAGCGCGCTTGCTGTGCGACCTGCACGAGCTGTGAGGACGACGAGCCCGCACCGATCCGGCGGGCGAGCGAGGCCGGGCAGGGGCGGGCGGTTGGTCTCGCACCCGAGCCGGTCGCCCGCTTGCTCGACGAGCGACGCGGCACGGGAGCCGGTCGACCGCTCGAGCCAGCCTTGCGACGCGAGTTCGAGCCTCGCTTCGGTCACGACTTGTCGCGCGTGCGGGTCCATACCGACTCCGCGGCCACCGGCGCGGCGCAGCAGCTCGGCGCGCGGGCGTTCGCGTGGGGCAGCGATGTCTACTTCGGGTCCGGCGTGTTTCGGCCGCAGAGCGTGGCCGGTCGGCGGGTGCTGGCACACGAGCTGGCCCACGTGGTCCAGCAGCGCGGCGGTCATGAGCGGATTCAGCGTGACCCGGACTTTCGGGTCACGCAGGTCCAACCCGAGGGCGAGGAGTTCGAGTCGGCCGGCGGCGCGCGCTTCTTCTTCGAGCTCGATCGCTCCGATCTGCGCGAGGGCGTCCCGGCCGAGGCTGCCGAGCTCGCGCGCCTGCGGGCTTGGGCCAGCGCGCACGCGGGCGAGACCGTCCAGTTGGTCGGCCACGCGAGCGCCGAGGGTGCGGCGAGCCACAACCAGCGGCTCGCGCAGCGGCGGGCCGAGACCGTCGCACGGGTGCTCCGTGCTGCGGGGGTGGTCGTGAATCGGATCGCGACATCGATCAACGACCCAGAGCGGCGCGTGGAGTATCGCTATCACCGATCGGTCGAGGTGATCCGATCGGGGGCGACCGACTCGTGCTCGAGCTTCACGCAAGCGCAGCGAGACGCGGACGTGCAGCTGTGCGAGAGCGCGTTTGCAACCGCGCTGACGCGCGCACAGACCCTGACCAGCGCGGCGCTGGGCCTGCTTCGCCACACGCCCGATCCCCGCGCCCCCGATCCCGTCCGCGATCCGCTCGTGCCGGGCCGTGATCAAGCCTTGCAGCGGCGCTTTCCCGGCGAGCGACCCGACGACGTCCGGGCGGACATCGAGGCGATCGAGCGGCGGCTCGGCGAGCTCGGCAGCGCGAGCGAGCACGAGTGTCAGCCGCGCTGCGTCGAGGGCTGCAACCGGCCGGCCTCGGCCGCTGCGGGCGGGGCCGTCCAGCTGTGCCCGAGCTTCTACGTGTCCAACTACCACGGCCAGCCGATGAGCGCGGACCTGCGGGTCTGGGTGGTGCTGCACGAGGGCACCCACTCCGCCGACGAGGGCATCGACGTGGCCTACGCCCGCACCCGTCTGTTCGACGTGCTCGAGGGCGCCGACGCGCGGCAGAACGCCGACAGCCACGTCGTGCTGATCCTCGAGCTCGCCAACGCGAGCGCGGTCCTCGGCTCCGGCTCGCCTGCGCCGGCCGACAGCTTCGGCTTCACCCTCGCCAACGGTGCGCCCGATCAGGCGCGCAACGACGCCGCTCGGCGAGCGATCGGCTACGCCGAGGCGTGGCTCAACTACGCCGCGTTCTGGACCGCCGGCGCGTACGACTGGGTCCACCGCTCGCTCAGTGGGTGGGCGGGTCGCGGCGGGCTCGGCCACGCGATGGTCGAGCTCTACGCTCCGCTCTTCGGGCTCGCCCACCCTGGCCCCGCGGGCCTACCTGCTAGCGACGCCCCCACGATCCTCGCGTTCGTGAGCGAGGTCGGCGGGCGGGGCTTCGTCGCGCCGGCTCCGAGCGATCGGGCTCGAACCTCCGATCGCACGCGCATGGCCGGGATCTACGATCGCCTCGATCGCATGCACGACGCGATGGGCCACGATCTGGCGGTCGGGCCGAGCAGCGCCGCGCAGGGCCAGTGGAGCGCGGCCTCGGGCCTGCCGGGGCTCGGCACCAGCGTGCTGCTACCCGCGAGCTTCTTCGGGTTGAGCCGGACTCAGCAAGTCCGCGAGATCCTGCGCATGCAGGCGCGGGCGCTCGCGGACGTGGGACCTGCGTGGGTCGAGGCCTACGTCGAGGCGGCCGAGGGCGTGCGGAGGTTTCGGGGGCTGGGTCCTCGCTGAGCTCAGCACTCGCAATCGTCCGCAGGACCCATCCTTCGCCTGGGACCCATCCTTCGCCTCGTCGAAGTTGGTCGGGTATCGTCGCCACGGATGATCCCCTCGGAGCAGGGCAACAAGCCGCGCTGGACCGGCCGGGGGTTCGAGATCTGGTTCTTCGTGGTGCTCGTGCCGGCGAGCGGCGAGGGGCCCACCCGTCGTGAGAGCGCCGCCTTGTGGGTTCGACTGACCCGCTTCGCCGACGGGGAGCAGCGCGATGCTCGGGTATGGGCGGTGGTCTCCAGCGATGGTGCGGTCAAAGCCGAGCGTGACGTCCTGCCCCTCGAGGCCTTCGAGGTCAGCGGCGAAGCCGAGCAGGGCAAGCTGTGTGTGCGCGTCGGCGAGGCCGAGCTCGGCCACGGGTTCAGCCGCGGGCGCTGCGGAGCGATCCGCTGGTCGCTGGAGTTCGCGGCCACCGATCCCGTGGCGGTGCGGCTGCCGAGCGTGCCCAGCTTCGTTCCGCTCGGCACCCGCTCGACGCACCCCCACGCCGAGGCTCCGGTCACGGGCTTCGTCGAGCTCGATGGACGGCGCATCGAGCTCGACGGCGGTCTGCTCACGCAGATGCACATTTGGGGTACGCGGCGGGTCGAGTGGCTGCGCTGGGCTTGGGTGCCGCGCTTCGTCGAGGGCGGAGCGCTCGAGCTGACCGCCGTCGCGCCCAAGGCCGGCAACGACCACCTGTGCGCGCTGTGGGCCTCGCTCGGCGAGGGACCTAGCGCGGAGATCATCGACAACACCGGCTTGGGCAAGGCCCTGCGAGCCAGCACCCAATCGATCCGCCCGGGCGTGCTTCACCACATCGGCGCGGCGTCGGGTGGCCGGCGGCTGGTGGTGCGCGTCTGGGGCAACCCGGCGACCTTCGCCGGCTGGAACTATCGGCAGATCGGCGGCGGCGATCTGCACGTCGCGCAGACCAACCTCGCCCGCTGTGAGCTCGAGATCTATCGCCGCGTGGGCCTCGGCTATCGACCCGAACGGCGGCTGCGCTCGACCTGCGCCGCGCTCGAGTTTCACGGGCTCGAGGACTTCGAGCAATTCTCCTATCTCCCGTGGGAGCCCGGTGAGCCCGCGCGGGCAAAGCTGCTGGTCGAGCCAGCCCCGCCGGAATCCCCACCGGGACCGGGCGCGTGGATCGAGACCCCCAGGCCCGCGCGGATCGTCGCGTTGGGCCTGACTTACCGAGCCCACGCCAAGGAGACCGCGAGCACCCCTGATCCGCTGGTGTTCGAGATTGATCCAGCCGCGTGGACGACGGGCGACGGCGTATTGAGGCGCCCCTCGTCGGAGCAGCTGCTCGCCGCCGGTACGGCTCTCGATCCTCGGCTGCCCGCGGCGCTGGCCGAGTTCGGCTTCATGCCCGCGATGCTCGACTACGAGGTCGAGCTCGGCGTCTTGCTGCGCGAGGGGCTCGACAGCCTCGATCAGCTCGACGCCCTCGCGAGCGGCGGCAAGGTGGCGCTGCTGGTCGCCAACGACCTGACCGCGCGCAGCCTGCAGATCCTCGGTGAAGGTCGGCCGGATCGCCTGGCCTGGTGGAGCGCCGCAAAATCACTGCCCGGCTTCGCGCCAACCGGCGCCCGCGCGTTCGTGCCCGAGCGCTTCGATCTCGACGCCTGGCCCGTGCTGCGCCTGCAAGCGTTCGTGAACGGTGCGCTGCGGCAGGACTCTCCGGTCGAGCTGTTGCAGGAGACACCCCGGCAGATGCTCACACGCGTGCGCGAGGCCAGCGGACCGCTCTTGCCCAACACCTTGTTGCTGACCGGGACCCCGGCCGGGGTGGCCTTCTCCGTCCCGGGGTGGAAGCGAGCGCTCGGTGATCGGCTGCTGGATCGGGTCGGCAAGCTGCGGGCGGCTCTGGGCAGCTACACCGCGAGCAGCGACTTTCTGCATCCGGGGGACGAGGTCGAGGTCCGAGCAGGGTTCTTGGGTGGGTTCGTCCGCAAGGTCGATGTCGAGTGAGTCGAGTGAGCCCGAGTGAGCCCGAGTGAGCGCTACGGAGCCCCGCGCAAGTCGACCGCGGTCAGCGAAGCGAGCCGGCCGTCCAGTTGCTCGGCCCAGTGACGCATGTTGAGCACCCCGCCGTCGCGGCGCACCTCGGCGACCAAGTCGAGATCGACGTCAGCGATCACCCAGCCCGCCTCGTCGACTACGCCCGCCGCTAGCACGCCGGTCGCAGGAAAGCCGCGGTCGGGCGGGCAGTAAATGCCCGCGGCGCCGGTGGTCACGTCGATCGCCTCGCTCCAGTCGGCTTGGCCGATGGTTGGCGACTGCACGGTGATGCACTGTCCTTCGAGCGCGCGGGCCTGCGCGCCGAGCCTCACTCGCCAGTAGCCGGCCAGCGCCTCGGTGCAGCTGGGCGAGAGGATGATCTCGGCCCCGGCCTCGACCATCGCCCGTGCGGTCAGCGGGAACTCGACGTCGTAGCAAATCGCGACGCCGATCCGCCCAATCGCGGTGGTGAACACGCGAGCGTCGCGACCGGGGCAGATGCCCAAAACTTCGCGCTCGTAGCGGGTCATCACCAGCTTGTCCTGAACCCCAATCGCGCCGTCCGGAGTGATCAGCCGAGCGCGGTTGACCGGGTCGCCGTCTTCGCGGCGCACCATCGCAGTGCCAGCACATATGTGGACCCCGTGCTCGGCAGCGAGTCGGGTGAACAGCGCGTCGGACTCGGCTAGGCGCTCGGTCTGAGCGTCGATCGCATACACATGATCACTCGCATCCCTGCGTCCCGCCAGCGTCACCAGCTCGAGCCCCGCCCACTCGGGGAACACGAGCAGGTCTGCCGCTTGTCCTGCCGCGCGTTCAACCCAAGCCGCGATCTTGTCCTCGTAGGCGGACCAGCCGGGTAAGAGCTCGCAGGGGTAAGCGGCGGCGGCGATGCGGATCATCAGAGCTCCCTCATCCAGAACTGCATGGGTTTCTCGGTCGCTGTCGCAGCGCCGAGCTCTTTCCAAGGGAAAGTGGCGATCAGCCCCGGCACTTTGGCGTATCCGTGCTTCATCCACAAAGGGTCGAGCGGAGAGTAATCCGCAGGCCGTGCCGGGTGATCGTCTGGCCGGATCACCGCGCAAAAGCACGACCAGCGCCGGCCGAGCTCGCGGGCTCGCTTCAGATCGGAAGAGCACACGTCTGACTCCAGTCACTTGGTACGCGATCTCGTATGCCGTCTTCTGCT
>CBFGLP010000588.1:0-3699 GCA_965649595.1 uncultured Myxococcales bacterium
GCTCGTCAAGGTGCTCGACTTCGGCATCTCGGCCTCGGCCCAGCGCAACCAAGACGAGCAGCGCCTGACCACCGTCGGCCAGGCCCTCGGCACGCCCGAGTATATGGCGCCCGAGCAGGCCAAGGGTAAGGAGACCAACCCGCTGTTCGACATCTACGCGCTCGGCGTGCTCTTCTACGAGCTGCTGACCGGAGACCCGCCCTTCCACGGGCTCAACGTGCTCGAGATCATCGCTCGCAAGACGACCGAGCCTGCGCCCTCGATCGCCAAGCACCGCGACGATCTGCCGGACGATCTCATCGAGCTGATCGACGACTGCCTCGCCCTCGATCCCAGCAAGCGGCCCCAGACCGCGCAGATCTTCTTGGCCCGGCTCGAGGACGTCTTGCGCGGCTTGCCGCGCGCCAGCTCGGGCGCCAACCAGATCGCCTACGAAGCCTCGCTGACGCACGGAAAGCGGCCCGACAAGCCGAGTCGCTTTCCGGGTCCCGAGGCAGCCAGCGACGAGCCCCCGACCAAGCCGATCTCGCCGCCCTCCGTCGAGCCGACTCGCCCGCCCAGCGAGACCAGGACCCAGCCCTTCGTCCGCTGGCCTTGGCTCGCCGTCGGCGGCGTGTTGCTGGCCTTGCTCGGCGTGGCGATCTGGCAGACCACCCAGGACGATCCCGAGCCCGACGTCACCGCGAACGGCGAGCGCGACGACGCAGGCAAGGCCGACGAGGCCGAGGGGAGCCAGCCCGATCCCGACGAAGGCCCGGCGCTCCCGAACGATGGCTCGACCACGACCACCGCGGCCGTCGAGCCCACGACCGGCACCGAAACCGACACCGCGACCACGTCGACCACCGGCGAGGCCGAGACCGGCACCGAGACGGGCGAAGACACCGACGACGGCCCCAAGCCCGTCGCCAAGCACACGACCCCCGAGTGCGCCAAGGTCCGCAGCGACGCCGAGAAGGCCGTGAAGGACTTCGCGTGGGACACCGCGCTCAAGCACGCCCGCAACCGCAGCTGCTGGGCGAGCAAGACCGAGCGCGTGCGGATCGAGGTCAAGGCGCTCAAGGAGCTCAAGCGCTTCGAGGAGTGCATGAAGGCCGGCAAGGGCGTGTCGGATCGTGGAGTCAAGGACGACGTGGCCTTCTGCGAGAAGCGCTTCAATCAGGGCTGAGGGGTGGGCTGCCCCACCCTGGGGTCGAGATCGTCGTCGCCCCTTGCCCAACCACCCCGCTTCGTAGTTTTCTGCTTTCCCGCCTCATGTCGCTCCACGCTCCTCGCATCGCTCTCGTCCTCGCGCTCGCGCTCGCGACCGGAGCCCTCGGCGTCCCCTCGATCACCCTCGCCGGCGCTCCCGTGCCCCCGCCGATGCTCAGCGAGCCTCCGGCCAGCGAGGCGGAGCCCGCCCCGCTGCGCGCTGGCCTGCGCGTCGACGCCTCCGCGCTAGGAGGCGAGGGCGGACCGATCTCCAACAAGGTCGAGGAGCAAGCCCGCGCCGTCTTCCAAGACAAGGGCTACCAAGAGCCGCTCGACGACGCCGATCCGCGGATCGTCATCGTCGTCGAGAAGGCGCCCGACAAGTCCAACCCTGGCTACGTGATCGGCTTCTCCGTCGAGCGAGGCGAGGACGTCCTGCCCGGGAGCGCCCGTCAGTCCGACTGCTCGCTATGCACCAACACCGAGCTGATCGAGCGGATCGGCCAGGAGCTGCCCAAGCTGCTCGAGATCGCTGGCGCCAACCAAGCCGTGCGCGAGGTGGCCGTCGGTGACGGCGACGGCGAGCCGGGCGATGGTGACGGCGAGGCAACTGATCCCGAGCCACCTGTAAAGCCGATCGGACCGCTCGGCTTCGCTGGTATCGGCCTGAGCGTCGTCGGCCTCGCGGGCGTGGGCACGGGCGTCGCCTTGGCCGTCAAAGGTTTCGAGCCGCTCGCGGATGATCCCGGGATGCGTCGCAATTATCGGACCCCGGGCAACGTGATCCTCGCCGTGGGCGGAGCCGCTCTCATCGCAGGCGTCGTCATGATCGCCGTCGACGTCAGCAAGCGGAAGAAGGCCAACAGGGCCCGCCAGCAGCAGAGCTCTACCGTGCGCTGGACCGGCCTCGGTCTGGCGTTCTAGCCGGTTGCGCCAGGTCTACATGACGGCGGTGCCATGCTTGCACCGTCGGGGGTGCATGCGGGAGACTGATCGGGTGAACGCTCGCCAGTACCTCGCTCTGCCCCTCGCGTTCGTCGGTGGTGTCCTGCTCGCGCAGTCGTCCGGCTGCGTCGAGCCCGACCCCAACCACTGCACCAACAACGGCGGCGACGACTACTGCGCGCAGCAGCACCCCGACTGGGAGCAGGCCTTCTGCTCGAACAATTGCGGCGACTATGAGCCCGACGGCTGCGTGCAGGAGCAACCCGACGCGAGCTGCTGGGCGTGCGATGGCAAGGGCAGCAGCAACTGCGACGAGGGGACCACGATCAGCGACGAGTCGGACTCGAGCGACACCGCAGACACCGAAAGCTCGGAGGAGGATCCGACGGATTCGACGGATACGATGACCACCGGGCCGGAGTGCATGGACAGCTCGGAGTGCGGGGAGGGGACGCCGCTGTGTGACGGGGGGATGTGCGTGGGGTGTGGGGATGCGGTGAATGTGGATTGTGCGGGGGAGTATCCGGGGGCTCCTGTTTGTAATGAGGGGAGCGGGGGGTGTGTGGAGTGCACGGAGGGGAACGTGGGGGCGTGCTCGGATGAGGCGCCGGCTTGTGAGAACTTTGAGTGTGTGCCGTGCACGGAGCATGATCAGTGTCCGACGAGTGCTTGCAATATGGTGACGGGGGCTTGTATTGCGGAGGAACGGGTCTGGTGGGTGGATCAGACGGAGATGAGCTCGGGGAACGGGTCGGAGGGGATGCCGTACAAGACCCTGGCGGAGGCGATGGAGTGGATTGGGGATGGGGAGGAGGGGGTGATTTATTTGAAGACGCCGAATGCCCATCAGGAACAGCTTGATGTGGGACCGATGCAGACTGTTGCGATCATTGGTAAGAGCCAAATGGGCTTTCTGCAGAATGCGGGGTCTTCCGGAATTTATACTGAAGGAACAGTGTTCGTTGGGGATTTGCGTATCTCGGGTAACACTACAGGCGTAGACTGCGGTGCTGGTGGAAGGTTCTGGATTTCCGATTCGATGGTCAAGTCAAGCACCGGTCGTGGAATTAACGTGGACGACTGCGAGGGGCACATCTATCGCAGCCAAGTTGTTGATAACGACGAATCTGCAATCCGTTTGATTTCCGGCGATCTGGAAGTCGTCGGAAGCTTCGTTGGCGGAGACGAGAATGATGTGGTTTCTGTGGATGTGCTCTCGGGAACCTTGGATGTTCTCTACAGTACCATCGCGGCCGGTAATTTCACGTCCGCCAGCATTAGGTGTTCGAATGGAGGAGCTGGTTCGTCGGTTCGCAACAGTCTGCTGGTTGCTCGGACAATGGAGCCCGAAATCAGCCAGTGTGGGTTGATGATGGTTTCCAACTGTGCGGTTGAGAGCGACATGCCCGGGAATGTTGCTCTGGGGTACCTGGACGCTCTTTGGTTTGTGAATCTGGCGGGAGGAGACTATCACCTCAGCGCCAACGCCCCCGCCGCACTGTCCACCGCCGCTACCTGGCAAACCGGCGACCCGAAAACCGACATCGACGGCGACCTCCGCCC
>CBFGLP010000589.1:0-1523 GCA_965649595.1 uncultured Myxococcales bacterium
GCTGGCTCGAGTCCGAGGTCTGGACCGGCAACATCTCGTTCGACGCGCAGGGCAACCCGATCTCGCTCAACGCCGGCTTCCTCGACTACAAGGACGCCAGCGCGCCCAACGATCCGGCCTGCGGCGGCGGCTGCTCGGCGCCCGAGCTGCACAACACCTGCATGCAGGGCCACGCGGGCACCAAGTGGCTGACCTCGACCGCGGGCGTCGCTCCGGGCGAGACGATCACGGTGGTATTCGCGATCTTCGACATGAGCGACTCGATCCTCGACAGCTACGTGTTCCTCGACAACTTCCAGTGGGGCTGCGAGGGCGACGTGCCGCCCCAAACTGTCCCGATCGAGTAGTCGCCGAGCGAAGGGCTCGACTAGCAAGGAGGGTCGCTGCGGCGGCCCTCTTTCGTTTTGGGCCCCCGCTCACCCGCCCGAGTCGAGCAGCTCGGCCTCGGCGCGAGGTGGCGTGTCGTCGTCGAGCTGGTCGAGGTAGCCGGCCGGGAGCACGACCTTGCCCTGACGACCGCGCTTGCCACGGACCGCGCGCAAGGCATCGCTGGGGAAGGGCTCGTCACCGTCGAGCTCGTCGAGCAGGGCATCGAGCTGGGCGAGGTGATCGACGTGCATGAGCCGCTCGCGCAAGGCCGCGCTGCTGCGAAAGCCCTTGGTGTACCAGCTCGCGTGCTTGCGAAACGCTCGCATCGCGAGCTGCTCGGGTCCCGTGAGCTCGCGGGTGCGAGGGCCGCGAGCTTCGCTCGGCGGTGGTGCTTCGACCAGCTCGGCCCACTGCACCATCGCCTGCGCATGCTGGCGCATGACCTCGACGACCCCGCGCAGGTCTGGAGGTCGGCTCGGGATCCGGCCCGCGAAGATCTCCGCCAGCTCGGCGAACAGCCAAGGTCGCCCGAGGCAGCCACGCCCGACGATCACGCCGTCGCAGCCGGTCTGTCGCAGCATCCGCAACGCATCCTCGGCCTCCCACACGTCACCGTTGCCGAGCACCGGGATCGTGCGGACGAGCTGCTTGAGCTCGGCGATCGAGTCCCAGTCGGCCTGCCCCTCGTAGAACTGCGCGGCGGTGCGAGCATGCATGCCGACGGCGGCGCAGCCCTCCGCTTCCGCGATCCGCCCGGCGTCGCGGAAGGTGATCAGGTCGTCGTCGAGCCCCTTGCGGAACTTGATCGTGACCGGCACCGAGCCCGCGGCCTGGACCGCGGCGCGAACCAGCCGAGCGAGCAGCCGTGGCTTGGCCGGGATCGCCGAACCACCACCGCGGCGAGTCACCTTCGGCACGGGACAGCCAAAGTTCATGTCGATGTGATCGACTTGGCCCTCGCCGACCAAGCGCTCGATCGCCGCCGCGAGGATCGCAGGATCGACGCCGTAGAGCTGCAAGCTGCGCGGCGACTCGTCCGGCGCGAAGCTGGCTAGTCGAAGGGTCTTGGTGTTGCCCTCGACCAGCGGCCGCGCGGTGATCATCTCGCTGACGAAGAGGCCCGGGTGGCGCTCGGTCTGCTCGGGCACGATCGC
>CBFGLP010000590.1:0-1901 GCA_965649595.1 uncultured Myxococcales bacterium
GATCCGCTCCGTCACGGACGCCGCCGCGGAGATCATCACCGGCGGCGTGGACGCGGCGACGGCCGCCATGTTGTGGTGCTCGGCGAACCAGTAGCGCTCGTAACCGACGCGCTCGGCAACGCGGACAGCCTCCATCGAGGCGGAGATCGCCGAGGCGACGTCGGTGCTCACGGGGACGAGGTCGAGGACGGACAAGGGCACGCGGCCGGGGCGGGTGGTGGTTTTGGTGCGGGGTGGGGTGCTCATTAGCGAGGGCTCCTCGAGATCGCGGGCGCGCGGACTGTCGGTCGCGCCACCTACTATCCTCCATGAC
The DNA here is from genome assembly GCA_965649595.1 of uncultured Myxococcales bacterium. Classification (GTDB taxonomy): domain Bacteria; phylum Myxococcota_A; class Polyangia; order Nannocystales; family Nannocystaceae; genus Plesiocystis. The sequence continues at coordinate 314 of CBFGLP010000590.1, forward strand.
CTGCAGGATCTGTCACCTGCTCACCAGACGCGCTCGCGCGGGCGCTCGCATCGCCACTCATTCGTCGTATGCATTGACGACGATGGAGTATTGGCCTGGGCATCATTCGGATTCTGCCCTGATCATATTTTCGTCGGGTGCATGCATTTCACCAGCGTGAAACCGAGCTGGTGATATATGCATGCGATTCGACGCTCGACAGCGACATGAAGGATGGTGCGAGCTCATTCTCGCTGTCGACGAACGAGCTCGGATGTTGGATAATCCAATACATGGGACATGAAGTGGGCCTGCCCGCGCCACAGCACGCGCCTGTCGACTCTGGCTGGACCGTGAGTCGGCCTCACGATCGGGACGAGGCCGTCGCGGACCAACGCGCTCGTGCTGCGGAGGCTCGATCCGAGGGCATCTTCGCCGACACGCCGCAGACGCTCGGACCGGTGTTCGGTCACGACTTCTCGCGCGTCCGGTTGCATGCCGACACGCAGGCGGACGAGCTCGCACGAGGGTTCGGGGCCAAGGCGGTAACGATAGGCCGGCAGATCTTCTTCGCTCGGAGCTCGTACGCGCCCAAGACTCCGCAGGGCCGCCGTCTCCTGCTTCACGAGCTAGCCCACGTAACCCAGCATGATGAGAACGCTTCGCCTCGTATTCGGCGTCAGATCGATGGTTGCGCCGACCTCGTCAACAACCCGGGTATGAGCATCTTACCTGGGACAAGGGTCCACGCGTTGATCCAGGCCGACTTCGCATCGCGGGTGCCGGGTGCCCTCTCGATCATGATCCCAGGGGCTTCTGCTCGTCCCCAGCGAACCGGTCGTGACTCTCCTGTCGTCCCGCCGCAGGTGCTGGGTGGGCCACGTGCTGGCGCCGGCTATCCCGATCTCGCTCGGCGAAACCCAGCTGGAGTGCTCTCGATCGCGGAGATCAAGCCGGCTGTGCTCCCCGAGATTGCCGAAGGCGAGATCCAGCTGATGCGCTACATCGACCAAGGCAACGCACCAGATCCGCAGCAGGTTGCCTGGCGAACGGGGAATGCGATCACGGTGGTCTCGCCGATGCTGCCGCAGGTCTATTCGCCGCCGACGATCGTCGCCCCCGGGATCACGATCCGAACGGCCTGGTGTACGCCTGGACTGCTCGTGTACGCCACGTATCGTCAGGACCAGGTGCCCGTGCGAGAGCGGGTCCCTGCCGATGAACGGGCTCGAGAAGGGCGACGGCACAACCGTGAGGTGGCCGAGCGGCAGCCACGAGGGGTTCCTGCTCCCGTGGTCGTCGCGGTTGGTGCCGGTGCGGCCGTCGCTGGGCGTGCTCTGTGGCGGCACTTCTGGCGGGCCGTGATCACACGCTTTGCAATCCGCGGTGCGGCAGCCCTCATCGCCGCGGGTGCTGACGGTCCGCTGCCAATTGGTGACCTGATCGCGGCCGGTATGGCGTTGGTGACGATCATCCAGATCGGCGTCGAATGGAACGAGCTCTGGCGGCAGGCCGACCAGATCGCGTCGAGCGAGACGCAATGAACGTGCTCTGAACCCGAGGTCGCCCCCGAAGCGGCGCTGTTGCTCGTGAGCACCGGGCACCTGGC
>CBFGLP010000591.1:0-1668 GCA_965649595.1 uncultured Myxococcales bacterium
CCGCCGGTGATGATCACGTCCTTCTTGCGATCGGTGATCGTCAGGTAGCCCTCGTCGTCGAGCGAGCCGCCGTCGCCGGTGTGGAACCAGCCCTCGACGATCGCGGCCTCGGTCGCCTCGGGCTGCTGCCAATAACCATCGAGCACGACGTTGCTGCGGGCGAGCACCTCACCGTGGTCGTCGACGTGCAGGCGAACGCCGATCGCCGGGGCGCCGGCCCGCCCGAGCCGCTGCGCCCGCTCGGACGCGCTCAGGCCATCCCACTCGGCGCGGCCGCGGTTGATGGTCAAGAAGGGGGAGGTCTCGGTCAGGCCGTAGATCTGGATGAGCTCCCAGCCGAGCTCGGTCTCGACCCGCTCGATCGTTCGCGTCGGCGGTGGTGCGCCAGCGACCACGACCCTCACGCGACCACGACCGGGAATTGGGCCGGGCCAGGTCTGCGCCGCATCGAGCACGCCGTTGATCACCGCCGGGGCGCCGCACATCAGCGTCACGCCCTGCGCCTCGACGCGCCTGAGGATCTCGTCGCCGCTGACCTTGCGCAGGACGACCTGCTCGACGCCCATCCCGGCCGTCACGAAGGGCATGCCCCAGCCGTTGCAGTGGAACGTGGGCAGCGTGTGCAGGTACACGTCGCGGTCACTGACTCCGGTGTGCAGGCCGAAGGTCGTCGCGTTGATCCACAAATTGCGGTGCGTGAGCTGGACGCCCTTCGGCCGCGCCGTCGTGCCGCTCGTGTAGTTGATGGTCGCGGTCGCGTTCTCGTCCGGCTGCCAGAGGATCGGCTCGGCGTCGGAGCTCCCGAGCAGCGCGTCGGACTCGTCCCCGAGCACCGCGCGGTGCTTGCAGGGCACGCCCGCTAGCGACTCGGCGAGCTCGGGATCGACGAGCAGCAGCGACGCGCCGGAGTGCGCGACGATGTAGGCGATCTCGGCGGGGCTCAGGCGGAAGTTGATCGGCACGAGCACGCGGCCCGAGCTGGGGACCGCGTAGAGCGCGATCAGCAAGCGGGCCGAGTTGTGCGAGACGATCGCTACCCGCTCGCCCTGCCCGATACCGAGCCGATCGAGCGAAGCCGCCCAACGTGTGGCGAGCTCGGCCACGCGTCGATAGCTGAGCTCGCCGAGCGAGCTGGCCGGCTGATTCGGCTCATCGACGATGCCGACCCGGTCGCCATACACGAGCGCGGCCCGGTCGAGGAAGTCTGCGATGGTCAGGGGAACGATCATGGCGGGCCTCCAGTCGGCGCCGGATGGCGCCGCGGGAGGCCCGACTCTACATCGACGCGGGCTGGCTCAGCGCATCAGCTTGTCGATCTCGATCTGCCAGTGCTGCGCGAGATCCTGAATCGAGGCCGCGCGCAGGCGGGCGAGCTCGAACACGAACTCCTGGCGCTTGTCGAAGTGGAAGAGCTTGCTCTTCTCGACCTCCATCACGACCTTGAGGTTGGCCCCGAGGTACTCGATGTCGAGGTTGATGTCGGTGATGTTGAGCTTCTTGGTCAGGTGCAGCGGCGGGTTGAACTTGCCGATGTACTTCTGCCCGAGCGGCTCCGCCTCGAGCTCACCGATTCGGTAGTCGAGCGTGCCGAGGGCGTCGCGGATCTTCTCGATGTCGGTGTTGCGCATGCTGATCGGCGACCTCGCCTCGATGTCGCGCGCCCACTCG
>CBFGLP010000592.1:0-1740 GCA_965649595.1 uncultured Myxococcales bacterium
TGAGTGCACGGCGCCTGCGGGGGGCTAAGAAAGGAAATGCCCCGTCGGTCGGCTACTCGCTCGGCAGTTCTGTGAACGCGCAACGGGCCCGCTGGGCTGCGCGTGCATGGAACGATTATTCGATGTCGGTCGGTCACGGCCGCGACGTTGCATCGCGGACGAAGGGCTAGCTCGGCCCGGGGCTCGACGAGTATCGCACTGGTCGGCCGCGAGCAAAAGCCGGATCTACTCAGCCCCGGATCGGCCGCAGCCGCGAGCGGAGGAACTCGATCACTTCCTCGTCGCTCCGCTGGGGCGCCCCCGGCAGCCGCACGAACGCCCGCGCGAGCGCCCGGTACTGCCCGGTCATCAGCATCACCCACACCATGAAGAAGTCGATCCCGCGAAACACGACCGCGTCCTTCTCGGCGTAGATCGCCTGGTTGGTCTGGAACTCGCTCGGCAGCTCGCTCCAGTGGCAGCGCGGCTTGACGTGGTGGTGGATGTGGTAGCCGTCGTTGAAGCAGCGCCGGTTGTAGCGCGAGTCGATGCAGGTGATCGAATTGCGATAGGGGCACTCGGGGTGCTGCGCGTCGACGAACGCGTGCTGGCCCCAATTGCCGGCCATCATCAAGGTTCGGACCATGATCACCGGGATCACGAGCACGAGCAGCGTCGCCCGCCAGTCGACGAGCACGGCCAGCAGCGTGACCACGAGCCAAAACCCGAGCTCGCCGACCAGCACGCGGCGGGCCATCTTGCCCTGGTTGCGCTTGATGAAGTAGCCCGGCAGCTCGACGATCGTCAGCGCCATGAAGCGCAGGTAATAGACGAACCAGTGCCCGAACTTGTCGCGCTGATAGACCAGCGTCGAGCTGAGGTCATCGGCGAGGTTGTTCTCGGGGTGGTGCATCCCCATGTGATGGCAAAAGTAGGTCTGCGGGGTCTCGCCGAAGAAGGGGCCGATGACCCAGGGGATCACATGGTTGAGCCAGCCATGCTCGCGCCGAAACAAGATCCGGTGCGAGGTGCAGTGCAGCATCAAGATGAAGCGGTCGAGGGTCCACAGCGCCCAGATCAGCAGGTAGCCGACCCCGACCAGCCAGAACTCGGTGCCCGGGAGCAGGGCGCTCCACAGGTAGAGCGAGAGCCCGAGCGCGATCGTGATCCCGCACGCGATCATCAGCGGGATGAAGGGCAGGTCGCGGGGATCGTTGAGCAGAGACAACGCGCCTCGCATCCACCGCGGCGGATCCGAAGGGGGCACGAAGGGACCAGGATCGGCCATCGCGGCGGAGAATAGGCCCCCGCACACGAGATTGACAATTCGCGCCATTCACGCGAATGCGCTTTATTGGGGCTGCTCGTGCTCGGCCGCCACGGGCTCGTTCGCTCCGAAGGCCGGAAGGTCGAGGTGGAAGGTCGCCCCGACCCCAGGCTCGTTGTCGACCGTGAGCTCGCCCCCATGCTCGGCCGCGATTCCGTGGCTGACCGCGAGGCCCAAGCCGGTGCCCTTGTCGCGGCCCTTGGTCGTGAAGAAGGGGTCGAAGATGCGTGCGAGCACGCCTTCGGGGACACCTCCGCCGCGATCCTCGATGCTCAGGCGGATCCAGGGTCGACCGTCCCGCTGCTCGGTCCGCGCCCTCAGGATGATCCGCTTGTCCTCGGCGAACCCGCCCCAGCGCTCGTTGAGCGCGTCGCGAGCGTTGGTGACGAGGTTCATGATGATCTGCTGGATCTGCTGGACCCGGCAGCGCAGCG
>CBFGLP010000593.1:0-2285 GCA_965649595.1 uncultured Myxococcales bacterium
AGCGCAGCGCCGGCTTGTCGAGCATCACCATCGTCATCGCCGGCACGCTGTGGGTCAACCACACGTTGCCGCCGATCACCGACCCACGCCCGATCACCGTGTCGCCGCCGAGGATCGTCGCGCCCGCGTACACCGTCACACCGTCCTCGAGCGTCGGGTGTCGCTTGGTCCTGCGCGCACGATCCGAGGCGTCGACCGAGAGCGCTCCGAGGGTCACGCCCTGGTAGAGCTTGACCCGCTCGCCGATCACCGTGGTCTCGCCGATCACGACGCCAGTGCCGTGATCGATGAAGAAGCCCGAGCCGATCCGTGCGCCCGGGTGGATGTCGATGCCGGTCCGCCCGTGGATCAGCTCGGACATCATCCGGGGGATCAGCGGGACCGAGCGGGTATAGAGGTGATGCGCGATCCGATGCACGGCGATCGCGGTGATGCCCGGATACGAGGTGATGACCTCGGGCGCACTGCAGGCGGCCGGGTCCCCCTCGAGCGCCGCGCGGACGTCGGTGGCCAGGAGCTCGCGGATCTTCGGGACCTGCTGGAGCAGCGAGAGCGCGTGCTCGCGCGCCTGGACCTGCAGCTCGGCTCGCTCGCGCTCGTCCCGGAGCTGGCCGCCGCAAGGGACCGCGAGCGCGCGAGCGATCACCTGCTCGAGCGTGCGCAGGCTTCGAGCGCAGCGCTGGCCGACGAAGTAGCGCGAGCTCAGCTCGTCGATGTCGTCGAACCCGAGGAAGCCGGGGAACACCAGCGAGAGCAGCTCGTCGACGAGCTGGCCGACCTCGGCCCGCGAGGGCAGGTTGGTGCCGTCGAGGTGGTTGATGTTGCCGTGCTCGGCGTAGGAGCCGAGGATGCGCTCGACGACTTCGGCCAGCTGACGTTCGGTCTCGGACACGGCGAGAGAGTAGCAGCCGATCGCCGGCAGCCCGTGCACCAACCCGCGCCGGGGTGAACCGACCGTCAGTGCCCAACGTGCGGCTTTTTGGGGTCGCGCACCCGCCAGATCTACAATCGTGCCTCGAAGGACGCGGAGGCACTCGTTGAGCGACGGCTGGGACGATGACGAAGGGGAAGAGTCCCCCCACGAGACGGCGCTCGAGCTGCTGGTCCGCGAGCTCTTGCTCGAACGGACCAAGGATCTCGACGCCGCCGCTACGGCCGCGTTCGTGGACGGTTGGACCAGCCTTCTGGATCTGCTGCGGCGGCTCGATCTGATCCTGCCGGGTGCCCCGCCGGAGCTGAGCGAGGGCCTCGCCGATCTGATTCGGCGCATTCGCGCGGTGCAAGAGCGGGCGTTGGCCGACGACGATCTCTAGTTGCTCATGGTGCTCGCCGAGCGAAGGCTGCGCAGCTGATCTTCGCCGCTCGACTGACCGCTTCCGGCTTTGCCCTTCGTCGGGGGATCGCTACCATGCCCGAGCATGTCCGATCCCGTGTCGGCGCTGGATCCCGCGCTCGCAGATCTCGAGCCGCGCGAGCTGTGGCGTCAGTTCGACGCGCTGCGCCGCATCCCGCGACCCTCGAATCACGAGGAGGGGGTGCGAGCCCACCTGCGGGAGCTCGGTCACAGGCAGGGCTGGGAGGTGGCCGAGGACCGAGCCGGCAATTTGCTCATGCGGGTGCCCGGCCGTGGTCGCGGCCGCGACAGCGCGCCGCTGGCCCTGCAGGGCCACATGGACATGGTCTGCGAGAAGCTCGGCGACGTCGCTCACGACTTCGAGCGTGACCCGATCCTCCTCCGTCGCGCGGTCCGTCAGCTCGGTGGGCGCGATTGCGAGGTCCTGCAGGCGCAGGGGACCACGCTCGGCTCCGACAACGGGATCGGCTGCGCGGCCGCGTTGGCGCTGGCGCTGACCCCCGGGCTCGATCATCCACCGCTCGAGCTGCTCTTCACCGCCGACGAAGAGGTCGGCATGAGCGGCGCCTTCCAGCTGGATCCGGCGCTGATCCGCGCCCGGCGGTTGGTCAACCTCGACGCCGAGCTCGAGGGTCGCATCTATCTGTCCTGCGCCGGCGGTCGCGAGCTGCACGCAATCTGGGAGCTCGATCGCGACGACCGCCACCCTGACGACGTGGCCGTGCGCGTGAGCGTGCAGGGCCTTCGTGGTGGTCACAGCGGGGTCGACATTCACGAAGGCCGGGCCAACGCCATCGCCGTGCTGATCGGGCTGCTGACCGCCAGCGAGGTCGACCTCGAGGGCGTGCGCCTGGCCAGCTGCCAAGGTGGCGGTCGTCCCAACGCGATCGCGCGCACGGCCGAGGCCGTGCTGTGGAGCTCGCGGGCGCGG
>CBFGLP010000594.1:0-5789 GCA_965649595.1 uncultured Myxococcales bacterium
GGTGAGGATCTCGCACTCGTCGGCGCGCAGCGCTGCCGCGAGCGCGACCGCGGAGGTGTCCGAGCCGCCGCGGCCGAGCGTGGTGACGTTGCCCTGCTCGTCGAGGCCCTGAAAGCCGGCGCACACGACCACGGTCCCCTCGTCGAGCGCTTGGTGGATCCGGGCGGCGTCGATCCGCACGATCCGCGCGTTGGTGAAGCTGCCCGAGGTCACGACGCCGAGCTGGTGGCCGACCAACGAGACCGCCTTGCCGCCGAGATCCTGGATCGCCATCGCCACGAGCGCGGCCGAGACGACCTCGCCAGTGCTGACGAGCTGGCTGAGCTCGCGCTCGAAGCCGGCGTCGCGGCGGACCGGCGCGACCCAGCCCTTCGAGTCGGTCCCGCTGGCGAGGCGCGGGTTGGCGAGCTGGTGCAGCTGGTTGGCGACGTCGATCAGCCGGTTGGTCTCGCCGGCCATCGCCGAGACCACGACCACGACTCGATCGCCGCTGCGCTGCCGAGCGAGCACTCGCTCGGCGACGGAGCGCATCCGCTCGAGCGTAGCCACGGAGGTGCCCCCGTACTTCTGGACGACCAGCACGGCGACCTTTTCCTCGCCCGAGCCCATGCCTGTCAACCGTGATGGCCGGGACCATGTAGCCTCGCCGAGATGTCCCGCTTTGCCTCCGCGCTCGCCCACCTGGCCGCGCTCGTGCTCGTGCTGCTCTCGCTCGCCTGTGCCCCGGCGTCCGAGCCCCCGCTGGCGAGCCCCCACCCGGGGACCGGCCGCTTGCTCGCGGGCGCGGCCAAGGTCGACATCACGCCGCTGGCCGGCATCCCGCTCGGCGCTCACTCGATCGAGGGCGGCATCGGCATCGCGCTGTGGACCCGACTGTGGGCGAGGGCGATCGTGCTCGAGGACGCCGAGGGCGAGCCGCTAGTGCTGGTCGTGTGCGATCTCTGGTCGATCCCCGCGGGCCTCAGCGACGCGGTCATCGAGCGCGTCCGCGAGGCCCACGACCTGACGATGCTCGAGCGCCGCCACGTGCTGATCGCCGCCACGCACACGCACCACGGCCCGGCGAACCTGTCGAGCAACCGGCTCTACAACCGCGCGGCGGCGCCCGAGATGGGCTTCGATCCCGAGCTACACGCGTTCTTGGTCGATCGGATCGCCGACGCGATCGCGAGCGCGTTCGCTAGCCGGCGCCCGGCCACGCTCACGCTCTCCCGCGCGCCGCTCGGCGGGCTCGCCCGTAACCGTAGCGCCGCCGCGTTCATGACCAACCCCGAGGCCGCGACGGTGCTCGAGCGCAACGCCGCGCTCGCCCCCTGCCCCGAGCTGCCCGCTAGCCTGGCGGCCGAAGCCCGCGGTGTCGAAGCCGACAGCGCGACGGTCTGCCGCGCCGTCGATCCGACCCTGACCACGCTGCGGATCGACGACGACCAGGGCCAGCCGCTCGCGCTCGCTGCCTTCTTTGCCGTCCACCCGACCGCGATGGTCAACGCGACCGACGCGATCAACGGGGACCTGTTCGCGATCGCTACTCAGACCGCCGAGGCTGCGCTGGCTCGTGCACGACCGGGGCTCGGGGATCCCGTCGTCGCGCTGTTCAACGGGGCCGAAGGCGACGTGTCTCCGCAGTGGGATCCACAGGGCCGGCGCAGCACGCTCGCGCTCGGACAGCGGCTCGGTGAGGCGATCGCCAGCACGGCCGGTCTCGCTGGTGAGCGCCCGCTCGGCGAGCGGATCGACGGGACCATCGAGCACCGCTTCGTTCGCCAGCCGCTCGCTCACCAGCGCGTCGAAGGACCCGAGCACGCGCACACGGCCGATCGCGCGCTGCCGGGCAAGGCGATCCTCGGCGGGGCCGAAGACGGCCGCACCCGCTACCACGAGCGCTGGCCCGAGGGGCAGACCCGTAATGGTCGCGCGCTCGCGGGCCAAGGGCCCAAGCGACCGGTGATCCCCCCGGGCTTGTTCTGGCTCGGCTTTCCACGCTGGACGATGCCTCAGGAGGTCCCGCTCTCGACCCACCGCGTCGGCCCGCTCGTGTTCGCCGGCTTGCCCGGCGAGTTCACGACCGTCATGGGCATGCAGGTCCGCGAGCACCTGCGCGAGGCCGTCGACGAGCCCCTGCGTCCCATCTTGATCGGGTTGGCAGACGAGTACGCCGGCTACTTCGTGACCCCGCACGAGTACGGCCTTCAGCACTACGAGGGTGGCTCGACGCTCTGGGGTCGCTACGCGGGCCGGCTGATCGCCCAGCGGCTCGCCGCTCTGCTCGCGTCTTCGCCCGGCTCCGAGCCAGCCAGCGAGGCTCGCTTCGATCCCGGTGCGCACCGCCGCTTGTCCCTGCGACCAGGCTCGCGGGCGCATCGGCTGCTCGACGAGATCGGCCCTCGCCTGCGTGAGCAGCTCGAGATCGATCAACCGATCGCGGTGCTCGAGTTCGAGTCCGCGCCGCCGAGCTGGGACGGGCCGACTTGGCCACGGCTGCGGGTCGAGGTCGCCGAGGCTCCGGACCAACACCCGATCGTGTGGGCGCCGCTGCTGCGCGACGGCACACCGGTCGACACGCTCGGAGCCGAGTTCGTGCTGGTCCCGATCGCGGTCGAGCGCGGCCGCTGGATTTGGCAGGCGTGGTGGATCGGTGAGCTACCCGAGCGCGCCACGCTGCGCCTGCACGTGCTCACCGCTGCGGGCGACGAGCTGTGCTCTGCTCCCTTCTCGGCCCCTGACGGGCCGACTCTGCAGGCCGTCGCTTGTCACGAGCACCCGAAGCGCGAGCGTGCTGCGGGATCGCGCAAGGCAGCCCGACACGCGGGCGCTCGCGGACCGAGCTCGAACCCGCCACCTGGCTGGGTCGATCCCTGAGCACCCATGCACTCGCGCAAGAGCGCCGACGGCCGATCTCGGTCCACCTACCACGCGATCAGCGAGCACGTGCGGCCCGAGTCGAGTTGCGAGCCATCGCACACGCTCGTTTCCTCGAAGCCCGCAGCATCAATGCGCTCCGACCTTTGACAAGCCTCTCGGGCTCTGCTACCTACCGCGCTCCGTTCCGGGGCGTAGCGCAGTCTGGTAGCGCGTTCGGTTCGGGACCGAAAGGTCGGAGGTTCGAATCCTCTCGCCCCGACAGAGTCAGCGCCCACGGGCGCTGAGGCCGAAGTAAGCCCCACAGGGTGCTGAGGCCATGAGAAGGGAGGTTCGCTCAGCGAGCCTCCCTTCTCGTTTTGGCCGAGGGTCATCGTGAGTGTCAGCGACCTGGGCTGACCCGTTTTCGTACGATCGAATTTTTCCACGGTCGGAGCGCGAGACCACGCATCTCGAGTCAGCCCGAGAGGTACCACCTCGCCCACCAGCACTCATGTCCAGCCCGGCGGATTTCGCGACCTGCGTCTAACCACGCGCAGAAAAACCTGGCATGATCGCGGTGTGTCTCGCCTGCGCGTCCTGATCATCGACGACGATGTCAAGGTCTGCGAGTACCTCCAGGAACTCCTGACCCCCGATGGCTGCGAGGTCGTCGCCATCCATGAGCCGGAACAAGCCTTGGCCAAGCTGCGGGCCAAGGAGACCTTCCACATCATGATCCTCGACCTGAAGATGCCGGGCATCAACGGCATCCAGCTGCTCGAGCAGATCCGCAAGATCGACCGCGACGTCGCGGTGATCATCCTGACCGCTTATCCGAGCCTCGAGTCGGCGACCGACGCCATCAACCTCGACGTCTCGGCGTACATGCAAAAGCCCTTCAGCGGCGAGGACATGCGCGAAACAATCGCTCGTGTCGCCCGCAAGAAGGGCATCGTCGTACGACGCGAAGACGAGCTGCACATCACGATCGGCAAGCGCATCCGCGAGTGTCGCAAAGAGAAGGGCCTGACGCTCAAGCAGATGGGCCGGCGGACCAACCTCTCGGTCTCGCTGCTCAGCCAGATCGAGCGAGCCGAGTCCTCGGCGTCGGTCTCTTCGCTCTACAAGATCGCCAACGCGCTCGATGTTCGGATCGTCGAGCTGTTCGGCGACTTCTGAGAGCCCCTCGAGCGGCCGGCAGCCCGCGCTGCAGTCCTCGTGTCGGACTGCGTCGCGGGTTGCTAGTCTGCTCGAGTGACTGCCTGGGCGAGATCTGTCGCTGCGTGGGTCCTCGTGCTGGTCGGCTGCTCGGCCGAGCGCGGCGAGCAGTCGAGCGTCGACGTGCCCGCGAAGATCGACGCTCCCGCCGAGGTCGAGGCACCCTCGCCCCCTCCTGTCAGCGCGCCCCTGCCGAGCAAGCCACCCGAGCTCGTGCCTGTCGCCCTGCGTGACGGGCCGATGTATCTGCTGCCACACGGTGATCGCGGGCTCCTGTTCGTCGAGGACCGCCTGCTCTCGATCGGCCGCGCTGGGCTGAGCGAGTCGCCCTCCGAGGGCATGCAGCATCCACGCGGATTGCTCGCGCCCTTCGACTACGCCGAGGATCCGAGCGGTGGCGCGTGGCTGGTGTTCGAGCACTTCCATCCGCGCACGGGCAATCGCTTCTACGCCGACGTGTTTCGCCGCACCGAAGCGCGCTGGTCGGTGATCGAGGCTCCGGACTCGCCGCGGCTCGAGTCCTACTCGGCCTTGATCGAGCGGGATGGCGCGGTGATGGGTCTGCGCGCGTACACATTCAAGCCCGAGACCACGGGCCCCGAGGTGCCGGTCCGCGACGAGAGCCGGCTCGCCGACGTCCCGAAGGGCTTCGCCCGACTCTCGGGCTCGCCCACGGCGACGCGGCCCGAGCTACCGACGACGCTGCCGAGCGCGGCGGCGCTCGAGCGCGTCACGTCGACGCCCGACGGCAGCGTGTATGGCCTGATCGAGAGCCCCGACTCGCCCCTGACCCTGCTGGTCTGGCCACCCGGCGACGCCCAGGCACGCAGCGTGAGCTTGCCCGAGTCCACGGGCATCGAGCTCGCCCGCTTCTCGACCGTCGGCGACGAGGTGCTGGTCCACGGCAGCCAGCGCTATCTCGCCCTTGGTCGACGCGACGAGTGGCGGAGGATCCCGATCGAGCTGCCGGACGTGCCGGAGCTGAGTCGGTCGGCCGATCTCGTCAGCTCGGCCCTCCACACGCCGAGCGGCGAGCTGTGGTTGATCGTGTCCGGTGGCGCCGGCACGCGGCTGCTCTACCAAGCCCCGGGTAGCGCGTGGACGATCATCGAGCCACCTCCGCCGAGCGCCGAGCTGATGCCGACCGAGCGCTGGTACTTCGACCAGCAGTGGATGCGGGCCGAGGTCATCGGCGAGCCCGCGCATCTGCGCGAGCTGGCCTGGATCGATGGGCGAGTCTGGCTGCTGCTCGACTTCGGCATGCTCGAGAGCAGCGAGGCCATGCCATCGATCCAACGCGAGGGGCTCTACACCCTCGCTCCCTTCGCAGCGCCGACCTCGATCTTCCCGTCACTGGATCAGCTCTGGTTCGAGGCCGCCGCCAAGCACGGCGGCCCTGATACCCGCGCTTGCCAGGCCGTTTGGATCGGGCTGGGCGTGGATCGCTACGCCTCACTGAACGAGCAGCGACGAAGCGCCCTCCGAGCGGTCCGCGACGAGCTCGATGACGCCCACTACACCACGCTGCTCTACGAGGGCGAGACCACCGGACAGCGCGAGCTCGTCTTGCAGCTCGCGCTGCCCGACGACCGGAGCCAGCTCGGCAGGTATGTACGGAAGGTCGGTGCGGCGGTCGGGCATCGGACCGAGGCCGACTGTCGACCACGAGGGTTGGTCGAGGTGATCGAAGCGGACCCAACCACCGACGGCGACACCACCGACGGCGACAC
>CBFGLP010000595.1:0-2188 GCA_965649595.1 uncultured Myxococcales bacterium
GAGGACTACTCGCGTCTGACCCGGATCCCCGGCGTCGAGCTGATCTCCGACGAAGCCCGCAGCCGCCTGGCCCAGGACGACCGCCGCTTCTCGGTCATCACGATGTCGCTGATCGACACCTGGGCCTCGACGGTGTAGAGCCCATTCTCCGACAGCGAGTAGCTGCCCGCCCCGGTCGTCGCCCAGGTGTCGATCAGCGACATCGTGATGACCGAGAAGCGCCGGGTCTCCTGCGAGAGCCGGCTGCGCGCCTCGTCGGAGATCAGCTCGACCCCGGGGATCCGGGTCAGCCGCGAGTAGTCCTCGAAGATCTCGGTGTGGAGGCGAGCGATCAGATCGTTGAGCTCGATCCCGACGACCGTCTCGTGGCCCGCGCGAGCGGCCACGATCATGTCGCGGCCACCACCTACCCCGATCACCGCAGCCGGCCCGGTCGGCCGCATGCGGTGCGCGAACGAGGTGATGTCCCAGTCGATGTGGGCGTGCCGCTCGAGCTCGTCGGCGTGCTCGAACATCATCGTCGCCGCCGCCCCATCGATCCGGATCGTCCGCTGCGGGACCGGCTCGCGCAGCTCTTCCGGCATGTGCCTGGTCGGCGCCCACATGAACGGCGGCCCCTTGGTCAGCTCCTCGACCGTGACGCGGGAGTAGGTGTTCCAGCCGACGAACGCGAAGCGCTTGGGGTTCTCCCGCCCGCCCTTGACCCACGCGGGCCGCAGCGGCGACATACCCTGCTCCTCCTGTCCGGCCGCCGCGTTCTTGCTGCCGAACCACACGAGGGTGAGCGCGAGCAGGACCGCGATCACGCTCCGGCGCTTGCCAGCCGCGCTGCGCTGCGCGAGCGCGAAGCAAGCGGCGGCCACGGCCGCGAGCGCCGACGCGAACAAGGCCGCGCTCGGGGCATCGACCCAGTCGAGCAGCGGGATCACCAACGCGCAGCCGACCGCCGCCCCCACCAGATCGACCCCGTATGCGGTCGAGGCAGGCAGCCCCGCGCGGGTCAGCGCGAGCGTCAGCGCGATGCCGCCGAGCCCGAAGGGGATCGCCAGCGCCCCGCCGTAGGTCAGCAGCCCGAAGAAGTCCATCAGCCCCTCGATCGGCATCAGCGGGATCGACATCGCCAGCCCGACCGCGATCGGGGTCGTGGCCGCGAACGCCAGCGCCATCTGAGCCATCCGCTCCGGCACCTTCTCGTCGGAGAACACCCCCGGGAGCAGGAACACCGCGACCGCGCCCGCCGTCATGCCGAGCATCGCCAGCGAGATCACGAAGAAGGCCAGGTGATACCAAGCGATCACGCTGGTGATGCGGGTCAGCAGGATCTCCAGCATCAAGGTCGCCAGCGCGATCGAGAAGATGCCGAGGTAGGTGAGCCGCCGCGAGGGTGCTTGCGAGGTTGAGTCGGCCAAGGCGCGCGCAGGCTACCAGACCCGGCGTCTGGTCAAGCTGCTTCGAGTCAGTGGGGGATAATGCCCACGCGCGTGCGCTCCTGGGCTCATCTCAGCCGGTCGATCAAGGGCGTCCCGAAGCTGGTACACGAGACATTCGCCATGCTTCGCCACCCCCGCGCTACCTCGGCATCGCTGCTGCTCGCGCTCTCGCTGACCCTGCCGCTCGGCTGCAACGACTCCGACGACGACGATGGTGGCGACGACGTCTCCGACGCCGCCTACTGCGACGAGGTCGAGGGCTGGGACCCGTCCAGCATCGACTTCGAGGACCAGGTGCTCGAGCTCGTCAACCAGCGCCGCAGCGAGGGGGCCGTGTGTGGCACCACCACCTTCGACCCCGCCGGACCGCTGGTGATGGATCCGGCCCTGCGCTGCGCTGCCCGCAAGCACTCGCTCGACATGGCGACCCGCAACTTCTTCGACCACAACACGCCCGAGGGGCTCACGCCCTGGGATCGGACGATGATGGCGGAGTACGACGCCAACGCGATCGGGGAGAACATCGCCGCGGGGCAACCGACACCGGAGGACGTGATGACCGCTTGGATGGGGAGCACCGGGCACTGTATGAACATCATGAATCCGGCGGCGACCGAGCTCGGGGTCGGGTACGTGGTGGCGGGGCCGGAGGCGATGTATTCGGTGTATTGGACGCAGGTGTTCGGTCAGCGGGAGCAATGAGCCTTCCTCCGCCTGGTTCGCCCGGTCATGCGGCGAATCGACTGCTCCGACGACGT
>CBFGLP010000596.1:0-3677 GCA_965649595.1 uncultured Myxococcales bacterium
CGGGTCCGCTCGACCCAGCGCAGCACCGAGGTTGGGACTTGCTCGACCGCCTGCTCGACCGGCAATGGCTCGCGCAGCAAGCCGGCGCTCGAGCCCTCCGCCGAGCACACCGCGGTCAGCTCGAGCCCCACGTCGCCGGACAGCAGCAAGGCTCCACGCTCGGCCCCGGCGTTCTCGAGCGCGATCGCCAGCACCCGATCGACCACCTCCTCGAGCCGGATGTCCTCCGCGATCGCCAGCGAGGTCTTGAGGATCGTCGCGGTGTCGAGCGCTCGGCTGCTCGTCGAGCTGCTGGTCCCCCCGGTCCCGCCGGTCGTGTCTTGGACGTGCTCACGCCCGCCACCGACGCTGCGCTCGCGCAGCTGCGGCCACTGTCGCTCGAGCGCGACGACCTTGCTGAACGCCCCCCAGTGATTCCAGCGCGCGCGGGCTTGCTGCAACGGGCCACCCGCGAGGTCCTCGAGCCCGCTGGTCCGGCACAGCTCGGCCATGCGCTCGAACGCGATCGCCTCGAACAACGCGCAGCGCTGCGCGACCGCCCCTCGACGGGCCCGCGAGAGCCGATCGAGGGCGCCTCGCAGGTCACCCTCGAGCGCGGCCAGCTCGGCCGCGAGCAGCTCGGCCTGGTAGTCGAAGCCCTGTGAGCCTCGCTTGACCCAGCGGCGCAGCTGCTGCTCGTTGCGGCGGATCCGAGCGATCGCGGCGCGTCGCTCGAGCGGGCCCATGCGTGGAGCCTCGGCCGCGAGCGCCATCCCATGCACGACCAGCACCATCGGCACGTGCCACGACCCGAGCATCCCTCGCGCGATCGCGTCGGCGTGCTGATCGAGCAGCTCGACCAACTCGCGGTAGCGCCCAAACGCCAGCAGGGCCAGCGCCGTGAACATCCGGGTGTGGTGGCGGCCGGCCTCGGTGCCCGCGGGCAACGAGCCGAGATCGAGCGGATCGCAGTCGCCGGGCGCTGGCAGCTCGCCACGGGCCAGCAGAGCGCAGAAGCGCTCGATCACGGTGAGCCCCGCGATCGCGTCGCTCGCCTGCAAACGAAGCGTGCGACGCATCGCCGCTTGGACGTGCTGTTCGACCACCCGCAGGTGCGTGCCCGAGAGCAGCTCGAGCGCGGCTTGCATCGACAGCCCACTGCCAGCGCACTCGAGGTCACCGACCTCGAGCGCCTGCGCGGTCGCTCGACGAATGCGCACGAGCGCCTGCCGGAGCGTGTCTGTCCATCCGCGATGGAACGCGACGCTCAGCCCGATCTTGTGACGTGGGCACGACTGCCCCTCGCGCTCGGCCATCGCCGCGGCGAGATCGACCAGCCGAT
Source organism: uncultured Myxococcales bacterium (assembly GCA_965649595.1). Classification (GTDB taxonomy): domain Bacteria; phylum Myxococcota_A; class Polyangia; order Nannocystales; family Nannocystaceae; genus Plesiocystis. Next base: position 1,322 of record CBFGLP010000596.1, read on the forward strand.
CGCCCAGCCCGCGCAGCTCGAGCCCGTTGGCCATCAGCAGGCCCGCCTGAGTGAGCGCGACCGGGACCATCGGGTGGCGCCCGTGGGTCAGGAACAACCCGACCATGCGCTCGACGACGATCACGAACAGGCCCCCGTCGACCGCATAGGTGTTCGACACGAGCGCGCCGAGCAGCTCGAAGCTGGCGCGCACGTGCAGATCCTTGGCCCATGGGCGCTCTTGCAGGGTCTCGACGTCGACCCGACCCAGCGTCGTCGCCAGCCGCAGCAGCGCGGCCGTGACCTCGAGCTTGCTCGGCGAGCGAGGCAGGACCACGCCCATCGACGCGAGCTCGCGCAAGCCGAGCGCCAACGCCCGCTGCGGCTCGCCGAGCAGCGCGAGCAGCTCGTAGTGCTTGGTCACCACCTGCGCCCGCTCGAGCGGCGCGAGCTCGCGGACACGCAAGGCCTCGAAGCGCGAGTCACCGCCTTGGCGATCACCAGCCAACATCTGCGCCTGCGCAAGCCCGAGCTCGAGCGCGAACGCCAGCGTGTGGCCCGGCTCGCCCGGCCGCGGAAATTCACCGAGCTGCTCGAGCAGCGTGACGCCGACCTCGAGGTACTGCTCCGCCAGCGCATACGAAGCGGTGCCGAGCGCCTTGTGACCGGCGAGCGCGTTGAGCTCGGCCAGCTCGTGGGCGAGCGAGCCGAGCGTTTCCATCGCGCCACGGACCCGCTCGCGCGCGGCTGCACGATCGGGTGCCGTGCGCTCCCAGACGTCGATGTGGGCGTCGAGCAGGCCCGCGTGGTCGAGCGGAACCAGCCCGTAGCCGCGATCGAGGTGATCGACGACCTCGAACACCCCCTCGCTCAGCTCCGCCGGACCGAGCCGCGCCAGACGGAGCTGCCCGACCGCGACGTGCAGGTGGCGCTTGAGCTCGTCGTCGAGGCTCGCGTACGCGGCCTCGCGGATGCGTGCGTGCCCGAACACGTAGTCGTGCGTACCGGACACGAGGATCAGCCCCTCGTCGAGCAGCCGATGCAACCCGAGCGTCACCGCCTGGACCCCGGCCAGCTCCTCGAGCATCTGTGCCTCGAAGCGCGTGCCGATCACCGACGCGATCGTCAGCAGCTCGCGCGAGCCCTGGTCGAGCCGAGCGATCTTGGCGGTCATCATCTCGAGGCTGTCCTCGGGGATCCCGGCCGCCTCGATCGCCGCCGCGTCCCAGCTCCAGCCCTCGCTGGTCGGGCGCAGCAGCCCGAGGTCCGCGAGGTGGACCAGCAGCTGCCGGACGAGCATGGGTGAGCCGCCGGTCCGCCGCCGCAGCAGCTCGACCAGCGAGTCGACCTGGGCCGGCGCCCGGCCGGTCGCGTCGGCGGTCAGCAGCGCGAGGTCGTGGACCGAGAGCGGACCGAGCACGATCGACTCGACCGGCAGCTCATGCTCGCGCAGCCGCGCGAGCAGCTCGGCGACCGGCAGCCCGGCCTCGACCTCGCGCAAGGTCCCGACCACCAGCAACGCCAGCTCGTGCTCGAGCAGCACGATCTCGAGCAGCTCGCAGCTGGCCGGATCGGCCCACGCGAGCTCGTCGATCGCCAACACCAGCGGGTGATCGGGTCGCGCGATCGCGGCGAACAGGCGCACGCACGCGAGCGCGACCCGGTGGCGTCCCTCGATCAGCCCGATCTCGTGCGAGGACTGGCTCTCGCCGAGCACCGGTCGAAACTTCGGGACCAGCTCGCAGATCACCTGAGCGAGCCCGCCGAGCTGCTCGTGCAGCAGCGCGCGCCAGCGAGCCAGCCGCTCGTCACTCTCGGTCAGCAGCTGGTCGGCGAGCTCGCTCAGCGCCACGACGATCGCTGCATAGGGTTGATCGCTGCCACCTCGCTCGAACCGACCACGGGCCAGGTATCCGCGCCGACCGAGGACTGGCTCGACGAGCTGATCGAGCAGCGCCGTCTTGCCGATCCCCGCCGGCCCGAGCAACACGACCATTCGGGCCGAGCCCTGCGCTGCCTTGCGAAACTCTCGCAGCAGCAGCTCGGTCTCGCGCGCACGACCGTAGAGCCGATGCGGCAGCTGCAGCGAGCTGGGCACGTCGCTGCGCCCGAGCACGAAGGCATCGAGCGGCCCGCCCGAGCGCACCAGCTCGCGCAGTCGCACGAGGTCGTCGTGGAGCCCCCGCGCGGACTGGTAGCGCCGCTCCGGTGCCTTCTCGAGCAGCTTCATCACCAACGCCGAGAGCGGCGAGGGCAGCTCGGGTCGCAGCCACTGCGGCGGCTCGGGTCGCCGCGCGAGGTGGGCATGGATCAGCTCGAGCGGGGTCTCGGAGGCGAAGGGCCGTCGCCCGGTGAGCAGCTCGTAGAAGGTCACGCC
>CBFGLP010000597.1:0-8907 GCA_965649595.1 uncultured Myxococcales bacterium
GGCAGCTGCACGCGCTCGTCCTCGGCCAGCAGGCTCAGCGCCCCCGCGGCCTCGGGGTGCAGCTCCGCCGCGGCGGCCAGCGAGACCAGCCACATGCCCGCCGAGCTCAGCCCGAGCTGGTCGAGCAGCCGCTCGCGCAGCGCTTGATCGAGTGGGCGCAGCAGCTTGGCCGGGCAGCTCTCGAAGTCGCGCAGGCGATCGCCGAGCGAGAGCCAGCGCGCGTCCGCGTTCTCGAACCCCTGGTGGACGTCGAGCACCCGATCGACGGGCGCCGCGAGCAAGCTCTCGGCCCCGAGCAGCGCAAGCTCCCGCGCGAGCTCGATCGCCCGGCTCGGCGCCGCGGCCAGTCGCTCGCTCTGGTCTCGCTCGCTCATGCGGTCAGCTCCAGCAGCACGTAGGGCGTGTAGACGTGGTCACCGACGCGAGCGCTGATCCGCCACGTGCCCGGGGTCAGCCCGGCGGTCGCGAGCTCGGCCGCAGTCGCGACGACCGACGTAGGCGTCGCGCTCGGGCCCAGCACCGACTTGATCTGCGTAGGCACGCTCAGCTCGGCGTCGGGCCAGAACAGCAGCTCCTCGGTCGCGGCGAGCTCGCGACCCGAGAGGCTCAGCGGCCCCGCCAGGCTGTGCGTGGCCACGTTCGGCGCGTCGAGGGTCGGCGTGCTCGGATCGAGCACCGTCAGCGTCGCGCGCTGGGAGAACTGCCGCGGGGGATCCATCACGCTGCCGACCTCGGCCCGCAGCGAGCGGCCACCTGGCGCGACCACGTTCGGCAGCGTGTTGGGCAGCGTGAGCACGTAGCTCTGCCCGGCGACGAGCGGGGTCAGCGAGGCGAGCGGCGTAGCGATGCCCTCGATGACCAGGTTCTCGAGCGTGCGCCCGCGCAGCTCGAGGTCCACTCGCACGCGTCCGCCCTGACCCTGCTGGGCTGGCGTGACCCGCAGCACCTGCGGGCGGCCGAGCACCTCCACCTCGCCGAAGTTGATCCCACCGGGCCGCACGACCGGGGCCGGCGGACGATCGGCGCTCTGGTGCGGCAGCTGAATTGGCCCGACCTCGAACAGCACCCAGGGCCGGTGCTTGAGCTGCAGCGGCGCGTAGACCTTCTCGAGCAGATCGGCGGCGGTCGGCACTTGCACGACCGTCAGCGGACCGTCGCCCGCGTCGGGCAGCGCCGCGAGCGGGAGCTGCAGCTCGGGCTCGCTGTGGAACACCTGCATCACGTTGCCGAGCAGCTCGTGCGCGCGGATCGGATCGTCGCTAGCCGAGCCGTAGGTCGTGATCATGTAGAAGGCCGAGAGCGTGATCGGTGGCGGCAGCAGGCCGCCGTCGGGCTTGCGCTCCCAGCGATCGTTGCGGTGGGTCGGCTGCGGCGTGACCCACAGCAGCGTCAGGCGAATGTCCTCTGCTGCGCCGGTCGCCGTCTCGAGCGGCGGGCCGACCTGCACGGTCCCAGTCGGCGCAGCCGGAAGGTTGTCCTCGATCATCTGCACGAGGACCTCACCGACGTGATGGAGGTTGGCGAACACGGCCATCAGAGCGCTCCCGGGAGTCGAATCGCAATCGCGTGGGCTCGCGGCGGCGCGCCGGCTCGACGCGCGCTCGGCTTGCCCGCGTTCGTGGCGGACTTGCTGCGAATCTCGATCCGCCCGATCGCCACCGAGATGCGTGGTGCCGCGGCGGGCGGTGGGGTCGGTCGACTGGCGAGCGCAGGCAACGGCCGCGGACGCGCCGGCGCTGGCTTGCTCGTCGACTTGCGAGCGCGCGCTGGTGCGGCTGCCTTGGTCGGCGCCTTCACGCTAGTCGGTGTGCTCGGCCGCGCGTGTCGAGCCTCGCCCTGTGCTCGGCTCGGCTTGCTCGGCTCGCGCTTGCTCTGCCCCTCGCCCGAGCGCCCGGGGCTGGTCCGCCCCGAGAGCGGCGGATGAGGCTCGACCGCGCTGCGCGTTGGCTTCGTGGCTGGCCGCTTCGATCGCTTGGCGAGCGGACGCTCGAGTCGGGTGACCGGCGCTCGGCCGGCTGCTCGCGCTCGCTTGCGCGTGGCCGTGCTCGGCGTCGCGGGGGTCGGCGACGCGGCTCGCGGCGGCGCGTCGACTCGCGCGACGAAGGGCCTGCGCTCGATCGGCTCGAGCTTCGTCGCTCGCGCTGCTGCCTGCGAGGCGCTGCGCAGCGGCGACGACTGGATCGAGCGAAGCGGCGCCGCAGCGAGCGGCTGCTCCTTCGTGCGCGTGCGGACGCGAGCGCGGCGGCTCGAAGCTCGCGGGTCTCGGCCCTGGACCACCCGGGTCGAGCGCTCGATCACTCGCTCGAGCACCCGCTCGTGGACCTGCGTCCTGCTCGGCGCGCTCGGGCTCGGCGTGGGTGTGCGGGTAGGCGAAGGCGCCGGCACGCTCGCGCGCTCGGGCTTGCGCGGCGCAGCGGCGAGCGGCAGGGGCCGATCGAGCACCGAGCCGAGCCCCCGCGCTGGCTCGCTGCTGCGCGCCCGCTCGGTCGTCGCGGGGAGTGGTTGGCGCGACTCGCTGGGCTTGCTCGCGCGCAGCTCGAGCGTCGGCGTCGGAGCGTGCGTCGCTCCCTCGATCGACGCTGTCGCACGCAGCCGCGGCGGCTCGACGCCCAGCCGTGGCCGGACCGAGCCCGCGCGTCCGAGCTCGGCTCCCGCCGACGGCTTGCCGGCCTCGCTGCGCCGCGCGAGCGGGCCGAGGACCATGCGAGTGAGTGCGTCGAGCGAGGGCATCATGCTCCGCGGAGGCTGGCGAACAGCGCAGCGTCTTCGTCGGCTTCGATCAGGGCCAGGTACTCGCGCCTTCGCGGACTGCTCAGGCGCAGGATCTCGGACGGCGGCCAGTGATGGACGCTGGCCAGGCGGTGGACCTCGCGTCGCAGCGCGCGAGCGCGGGTCGTCAGCTCAGCAAAAAAAAACTCTCCATCTCGAAGGGGCTCTGCCACTCGTGCGCGCACGCGTGGCAGCGGACGTCCATGCCGAGGTCGAGCTCCGGCAGCGCTCGCTCGAGCGCCTGCTCGAGCCCACGTCGCAGCGCGACCGGCAGGCAGTGCAGCTGCTCGATCGTGAACGGCCCCGACTGCTCGCCGAGCCGCAGCAACACCCGCGCGAGCAGCCAGCTGCGTCGCCGCGCCAGCGACTCGATCCCGGCCGCGAGCAGCTCGGCTTGATCACCAGCGTTCGGTAGGCGCAGCTCCGCAGCGCCGCGCTCACCGAGAGCGACGCGCACGCGGCCGGGGATATCGGCGAGCTCGAGCGGCAGCTCGCGCAGATCGAAGCGGACCTCGTTGGTGACCCCGCAGGCCGGACACTCGGTCAGGGTCTCGACCGTGTCGCCGTAGCTGAGCCGCCGCAGCACGACCAGGGCGAGGTCCCGCTCCGCGACGCAGAGCTCGCGCACGCGGGCCCGCTGGCGTGGGCTCGGCTCGCTACCGGGCGCGACCAGGCAGCGAGCGAGCAGCTCGTTGCAGATGCTGGCCGTATCGGCACTCTCGCGATCGAGCCGCGCCGCGAGGTCCTCGACCAGCTCCTCCTCGAAGCCCGTCATCGCCCGCAGCTCACCCGCCAACACCTGAGCCGGCCGCAGGTCGAGCAGCTCGGGCTCCAGCGTGGCGGTCGGCGGCAGATCGGCGGCGTCGACGTTGCTAGCAGGCGTCGGCTCGGCGACCACTCGCTCGACCGCCACGCGCTCGACCGGCTCGCTCGCTCGGTGCGAGCGGGAAAAGGGGCTCGTGTGCCGCTCTGCTTGCATCGTCTCGCGCATTGCAAATCTCGCATCCCACATTCCGCCGCGTCACCACGACATCGAGCGGAGGCTAACTAATGCCGAGCCATGGATGGACCGAGCGCCTGCTCGGTCCATCCATGCGTCTCGCTCAGGTCTCGGCCGGCTCGGTCACGCTCTCGTCGAGCTTGAAGCCCTCGTACTCGAGCTTGAGCATCTGAATCGCGACCGCGTTCGCGTTCGCGTCCATCTCCGGCAGCGCCTGGAATTCGCTCGGCCACGCGCGCCGCAGCGTGAAGGCCATCACCTTGTTGCCCTGCATGTTCAGGACCTCGACGGTGACCTCCTTGCGGTAGTTCTTGAGCGACATCGCGCCGTCGCCCTCGGGGCTGTTGATCTGATTGGCCCACTCGAGGAATTGCTTGTCGTGGGTCAACCCGGCCTCGAGGCTGATCGGCTCGAACTTGGTCCGACCAGGCAGCTTGCGCACGATCGAGGGCCCGCCGGCCTCGCGCCATTCGATCGCTTCGGTCATCTGCTTGACCGCCGAGAGCTTGGACAGCCCGGCGACGTAGCGATTGTCCCACTTCACGCGGAACTTGAAGTTCTTGTAGGGATCTTCGCGGTGGGTATTGGTCGAGAACTGAGGCATGACCGATCTCCGATCAGGCGGCGGTGGCCGTCTTTTGGCTGAGCTTGACGACGACGAACTCGGCCGGACGCAAAGGCGCGAAGCCGACCAGGATGTTGACGATACCGGCGGCCTGGTCGATCTCGGTCGTCGTCTCCGAGTCGCACTTCACGAAGTAGGCCTCGCGGGAAGAGGTGCCCGCGAACGCACCATTGCGGAACTGCGTCTCCATGAACGCGCCGATGGTCGCCCGCAGGCTGGTCCACAGGTCATCGTCGTTGGGCTCGAACACGGCCCACTGGATGCCGTTATAGATGCTCTTGCGCAGGAACATCGCCGTACGGCGGACCGGCACATAGCGCCACTCGCTGCTCGGCCGCAGCGTCCGCGCGCCCCAGATGACCGTGCCCGCGCCGGGGATCGGGCGAATGCAATTGACGCCCTGCGGGTTGAGATCGTCCTGGTGCTTGTCGAGCAATTCCCACTCGAGCGCCTTGATGCCGCCGACGGTCACCTCGGTGCCGGCCGGAGCCTTCCACACGCCCCGGCGGGCGTCGGTGCGCGCGAACAGGCCCGCGACCGTGCTCGAGGGCGGCAGCACGATCGTCGCGTTCTGGCCGGCGCCGACCGGATCGAGCACTTCGAGGTGCGGCCAGTAGACCGCCGCCATGTCGGTGCGGTTGAAGCCGGCGGCCAGCACCGCCTGGCGGGTGAGGTCGACCGCGGTGGTGGTCGTGGCCGAGCTTTGCTGGCGGGGGAGATCGGCGACGAAGAAGAGGTCGAGCTTGGGCCGGTTGTCGACGTAGGTACGGACTGTTTCGTACCAATCCGTGAATCCGTTGTAGCTGCTCGAGTCCAGCCACTTGTCCGGGCAGGTGACAATCAACGCGGCGTCGTCGATTCCGTCGAGGGCGGGCAGCAGATAGCTCCCCGCGACGCTGACAGTGTAGGAATCGTCGCCGCCAACACCCGCGGTGCCCGGGGTGGTACCGAGCTTGGCCGCAGTGACGCTGTCAATCTCGGCCTGCGTGAAGTTGGCTGGGTTCTTGCTCGCGAAGCTGCTGACCTCGTTGGTGAACGTCTCGAGGTCTATGGTCGCGTCGGCCTTCCAGCGGATGTACTGGCTGCGCGGCAGCACGTCCTCGACGAAGTTCTCGTCGCTGCTGTCGAACGAGAGCTTGTCCCAATCCTCGACGAAGTCGAACTCGGTGGTCGAGAGGTTCTTGGCGAACACGAGCACGCGAAAGCGCGTGCGATCGGCCGCGGCCGTACTGACCTCATCGCTCGACACGGTGAAGAACACCCGCAGGCCGTTGCCCCACACGCCGGGGCTCGACGCGCTGATGATGTCCGTGACCGCGCCGTTGTCCCGGGTGGCGGTCACCGGCGAGGCGGGGACACCAGCCGTCACGGTCGTCGAGACCGCCCGGAGGATGTAGGCAGTGCTTCCGCCGTTGCGGAAGAACGCATCGACCGCGTACCTCATGGTCACCCGCGCGGTCGTCGAGCCCGAGTCGTTCCGCAGGTAGCCACCAAAGTAGCGTTCGTACTCGCCAACGCCCTTGATCTTGACCGGCGTCAGCGGCCCGCGCTCGGTCTCGCCGACGAAGATGGTTGTCGAGGTGGGGACACCTTCGATGGACCGGACCCCGCTGGGGATCTCCTGTACGTAGACACCTGGATGGAGCAGCGCCGTCATTGCGACCTTCCTGACAGTCGAGGCCGCGATCGGCCGAGGCCGATGGCGGCGGGATTCAGTGTTATTCGCACTCTACACTATTCACGCTTTCGAACAAGCATAATGGCAATGTCGATATGTGCGATCGCAGCCCGTCGATATGGATGGGTTCCGGCCCGTGAGCCGCGAGCTTGACTCGAAGAAGGGGGTTCGAGGTCGAATTTGCCAATCGATGAAATGGGGGGATTCGACGATTTTGCAATGTCGAGATTAGATTGTCATTGTGATTACCGGCCAGCCGGCAACCTCACCCGCAGGTCAGCGAGTTACCCGTCCAGACATTCGCGTGGCTTCGGCCTCGTCGACGAGCGCCGCGTCGAGCTCGCCCGCGTCCCGCAGCGCCCGCGCCCGCAACCAGTAGAGTCGCGCGAGCAGATCTGGCTCGGCTACCGGCTCGCCGCTCGACAGCTCGATCGCCGCGTCCAAGCGTCGCCGGGCCGCGCTGGCCAGGTTCGAGTCGAGCTCATGCTCCGCGGCGACCAACGCTAGCTCGATCTGGACCACCCGCGGCTGACCATCGCGCGCGAGCGCGTCGGCGTACGCGATCCAGATCCCGCGTTGCTCGGCGTCGCTCAGCCGCGCGAGCTCCGTCCACGCGCGCAGAGCCAGCACCGGATCGCGTCCGGTCGAGCCCGCGGCCGCGTGATGCAGCAGCTTGGTTGCCTCGTCCTGCTGTCCGCGCAGGGCTGCCAAGCGCCCGCGCAGCAGCGCCAACGCGGGCGGGCACAGGTTATCCCCACCGAGCACGCAGGCGTGCTCGCGTAGCTCTTGCTCGGCTTGCTGGGGCTGCTCGAGCGCGAGCCACAGCTCCGCGCGACCGAGCGAGCGCTCGAGCGAGGCGCGGGTATCGGGGCCCTGATCCGAGCCAGGCACCGCCGCTTGGCCGCACGCCTCGACCTGCCCGAGCGCCCGCAAGATCGCGAAGGGCCGCGCGAGCAGGCGCTCGCGGGCCGCGAGCGAGAGCGTGGCCTCGACCTCGGGCAGCTCGACCAGCGCCGCGAATGCCTGCTGCTGGCGGTCGAGGCAGAGCCGTCGCTCGGTCAGCAGCCGCTCGGTCGTACGTCCGGCCTCGGCGTCGCTGCACAGCGCTCGATCAGCCGCGATCCATGCCGACGCACGCTCGTCGAGCGCCGCGAGGATCGGCGCGCTGCCCCGTGGTCCCGCGCCCGCCTCGAGCCAGCGCTCGAGCGCGGCGCGACGCTGCGAGGTCCATGTCGCGCCCATCGCAGCGCCCGCGTCGGCGCAGGGATCTGGCGGCGGCTCGGGCCGCAGCCAAACAGCGAGCGCCGCGAGGCCGATCGCCGTAGCGAAGATGCTCGCGACCACCCATCGCCGCTTGCGAATCAGGGCTGGATCGCGGGCCAGCACGCGCAGCAGCGCCTCCATGTCGGGGAAGCGCTCGGCCGGATCGAGCGAGAGCCCGCGCAGCACGGCCTTGTGGATCCACGCCGGGGCTTGTGTGCCCGCAGGAACGTCCTCGAGCCGGCCCTCGACGATCGCCAGCGCGACCGCGAAGCGGTGCTCGCCAGGGAAGGGGCGGCGGCCGTAGAGCGCCTCGAAGAGCGTCACGCAGAACGCGAACAGGTCGCTGCGCTGATCGAAGCTCTCGCCGCGGTGCTGCTCCGGGGACATGTACGCTGGCGTGCCGACGGCCGCAGGCACGTCCTCGTCGGTCTCGTCGCGCTCGCGCGGGCGGACCCGCAGCACCCGACCTTGGCGATCCTGCTTGTCCAGCTCGATTGGCTTGGGTCGCGGGCTCGCGGCCGCCAAGCCGAAGTCGACCACGCGTACGCGGCCGTCCGCGCCGAGCAGCACGTTGGCCGGCTTGAAGTCGCGGTGGACCAAGCCGGCGCGGTGGGCCGCAGCGAGCCCCTCGCCGGCCTGACGCAGGACCGCGAGCACCTCGGGCCACGCGTGCGGACGCTCGACGATCCACTCGGCCAGGCTCTCGCCTTCGACGAACTCCATCGCCACGAAGATCCGGCCCTCGACCTCGCCGACGTCGTGGACCGTGGCCACGTTCGGGTGGCTGAGCCGTGCCATCGCCCGCGCCTCGCGGAGCAGTCGCTCGTGCTCGTCGCGGCGACCCGAGCGGCTGGCTCGCAGCAGCTTGAGCGCGATCTTGCGGTCGAGGTCGGGGTCGATCGCTACCCAGACCTCGCCCATCGAGCCGACGCCGACGCGCTCGACCAGCACGTAGCGACCGAACACCGAGCCGGGGCGCAGCCCCGCAGACGGCTCGCTCGCGCTGGTCATGTTGGTCATGGCATGTCAGCGCCCGCTGAACTGCGGCTTGCGCTTGCCGACGTAGGCGTCGAGGCCCTCGCGCGCGTCGGCGCCCTCGAACAGGCGCTGCTGCAGCTCGCGCTCGAGCGCGAGGCCTTCACCCAGCGGCAGCTCGGCGCCAGTTTGACAGGCGCGCTTGATCAAGCCGACCGCTCGCGAGGCCGCGTTGGGCGGGACGAACTGCTTGGCCCACTCGTGGACCCTGCCGTGGAAGGCCACGTGCGACTCGGCCTCCCACAGGTGGTTGTAGAGCCCGAGCTCGAGGCCCCGCTCGTGCTCGAACACCTCGCCCGAGGCCATCAGCTCGATCGCCTTGGCCTTGCCGATCACCCGGACCAACCGCTGGGTTCCGCCGGTGCCCGGCAGCACGCCGAGCTTGACCTCGGGCAGCCCGGCCTTGCCTGCGCCCTTGCGTGCGATTCGGACGTCGCAGGCCAGCGCGACCTCGAGGCCACCGCCGACGCAGTGGCCATCGATCGCTCCGATCACCAGCTTGGGCGTGTGCTCGAGCCGCAGCAGCGTCTCGTTGGC
>CBFGLP010000598.1:0-2436 GCA_965649595.1 uncultured Myxococcales bacterium
CCCCGAGCAGGACCGAGCACCCGCCCCCGCAACCCAGCCCCGCAGCCGGTGCCCCTCGCGAACCCTTCGCGACCCCCCACGAGCCCCCGCGCCCGAACCGCAAAAGCGCTTGGAGCGGCCCCGGAGTTGCCCTAATTTCCTCGCGTGGCACGAAGTGGAACCAAGTCTCGCAGCGGTCCAAAAGCGGCCAGCAGCAAGACAAAGGCGCCACCCCAACCAAAGCCGAGGCCCAAGCCCCGCGGCGAGGACTCGCTCCCGCTCGTCCCTCAGTCGGTAGGCCTCGGCCAAGTTCGCGACGTCGTCGAAGCGATCACCGACAAGGGCAGCTCGAAGCCCGCGGAGATCGCCGAGCTCACCGGCTTGATGCCGAGGCAGATCCTCTACGCGATCACGGCCGCGAAGGCGCTCGAGCTGCTCGACAGTCAGGGCAAGCCGACCGCCAAGGCGTCGTCGCTGCTGAACTGCGAGAAGGGCTCGCCGACCGAGTTCACGACCTGGCGGACGCTGTTGACCGACTCGTCTCACATTCGCGCTTACGCCCACGATCTGTTCTCGTCGGTCGCCCCGATCTCGCAGACGCGGCTGAGCTCGCGCATTCAGGCGGTGACCGGGTATTCGCCCAACACCGCGCGCGACCGGGCCAAGATCCTGCTCGCGTGGAAGCACATGATCGACAAGAAGATCGGCAGTCCCGCGCAGCTGACGATCATTCCGATCGAGCAGGTCGAGGCGGTCGCCCGCGGCCGAGCACCACGCGCGAGCGCGTCGCCGCCGAGCCGCCCTGCCGCGCACGAGGCCGAGGCCGTCTACCCGGCCCCGAGCACGGCGCAGAGCGTCGATGGCATCCCCGCCTCGATCCCGCACCTGGTCCTGCCGCGCCGCTACGAGAAGCTCGAGGCCGCGGCCAAGCAGCGCAACATCGACGTCTCGAACATCGTGGTCCCGGTCGAGCACGAGGCAATGCGCGTCGACACCTTGCTGCGATACGTACGCGACGGCGGGACCGGGCAATTCGAGGTGTTCTTCGGTCCGACCGGCTCGGGCAAGACCACCTTTCTCCGCACGCTGCCGAAGTTCTTTCACAACATCGAGGTCACGCTGATCAAGCGGGACGTCCCGCACATGCAGATCCCCGACTTCATCGCTCGGCACAGCGCGCTGCCTGGCCAGGCGATGCAGGTCTACATCATCGACGAGCGCGACAACGACCGCATCTCGACCGAGGACGCCGAGGACTTCTTCGAACAGCTGCGTATCTTCTTTCGTCAAAAGGCCGGTCAGACCCTGGTTATCTGGCCGGTGACCAAGGAGCACCTCGCCAAGCACTTGTCGAGCACGGCCTATCGAATCGGTGGTGACAGCATCGTCCCAATCGACACCAAGGGGCTGCACCGCTTTAGCGGCGTGCCGAAGGAAAAGTACTACGACGTCGCCGACATCACGGTCCAGAACCTCGCGGGCGACAAGCTCGCGGCCTTCGGCGTGACGGCCGAGATGGCCCGCGACGCCGCCCGCGAGGCCGACACGATCGGGGTGTTCTTCTCGCTGCTCGAGACCCGGACCAGCCTGGTGCGGGCGCGGACCTGGAGCGTGCTGCGAGAGAAGCCGCGCCCGCGCGTTTGGGTGCTGGTCGCGGGTGATCAAGAGCAGTACCTCAACAGCACCGTCGCGCAGCTCGTGCAGGGTGTGCGCGGGGAGGTCGACATGGACCGGATCCTCGCGTATCTCGACGACGAGCGAAACGTCGCCAATTACCTGAAGGAGTGGCGCTATCGTCGACAAGAAGCGGCGTTCTTGATTCGCACATTGGACGTGCGGATCATTCCGCTGCCGCCCTCGGTCACGCTGGCGGCCGTGCGTGGGTTCGGCGGCGAGCAGGTCCGACTGCCGCTCAACACCAAGAAGATCACTCAGGACGCCTGCCACAAGGTGATCTCGCGTAGCCGCGTGTACAAGATGCTGATCGAGGCGCTGACCGGCGTCCCGGTCGCGCCGGCGAGCGGGAAGCGGGGCCACGGCGCCGCCGCGGACGAATATTCGCGCGTGCAACAATTGGCGTCGAAGCACGACAAATTGTTGAACATGGCGCTTGGCCACGCGCTCCAGCACTCGCTCGAGGTCGAGGGTCATGCGATCGAGGTGTTGGTCGAAAAGCGCAAGATCGCGGAGACCAACCTGCAGCCGGACATTCAGATCCTGACCAATCGCGACGGCGAGATCATTTGTCTGGAGCCGACCTGGCGGACCTCGGGCGCGGGCATCGAGGGCGAGCTCGAATCCCGGCAGAGCTCGATGAAGCCAGGCAACATTCAACAATATATGCTCGACAAGGTTTATGAATACGTGAAAGCATTCGGACTGTGATAGCGGAGGCCGGTTGGGCTGAGCCCAACTGGCCTCCACTACTTCTAGTCTTGATGGAGGGACGTCGCCGTC
>CBFGLP010000599.1:0-12407 GCA_965649595.1 uncultured Myxococcales bacterium
GCAAGCGAACCCGGCGATCGCGTGGGCTGAGCGTTTCCCGGCGTGTTTCATGTCTAACCACCCTCGAGGTGCATGAGTACGCCGGGAGGCCTCCGCCTCCGCGACGAAGCCCAGCGAAGCCGGTCCTGAGCGACCGGCCAAGCCGAAAGCTTCGAGCGGGACCGCAAGGGAGACCGCTTCGGCTTCGAGCCATGCTCGGAGCCCAATGCATCGATTCGGATCATCGAATCGCGGATCTACTCGTGCCTCGAATCGGGAGTGTAATTGCCAGAATCGTTCGATCATCCATACCTGCCGCATTGGTGTAGAGGAAACATGTCGGATTGTCTCTCCGTTGTCAGGGGTTCGATTCCCCTATGCGGCGCTCCTGCATCCCCTGGATGCCGGCTTGGTCATCGATTGGATGTCGATGGATAGATGGATAGTGGTTGGATGGGCTAGATAGGTTGGAAGTTGGATAGATAGTCGTTGGGTAGGTTAGTCGGGTAGTTGGTAGCTAGTAGTTGGGTAGCTAGTAGTTGGGTAGCTGGTCGTTGGATAGTCGTAGATAGTCGTTCGCTGGTGGTACGCCACCCCCCGCCCCGAGGTCCCGCCCCCTCGGGGTTGTTTTTTGGTTCACCCCTCAGGCGCGGGCGCCTGACTCAGTCAGTTCAAGGGCCGGTAGAGCCGACCCCCCGCGAGCATCCAGCAGCCCGTGGTTGGATCGCAGGAGATCTGCCCGCCCTCGGTCCACGGAGTGTCGACGCGGACCCAGTCGCGCTCTTCGCTGCCGGTCACCAGGTAGAGCCGGTCGGGGCTGAAGGCGAGCACCCGGTTGACGATCTTCAGGCCCGAGCCGTCGCCCACGTCGACCGCGCCAGGGAAGTAGTTCTTCAGCTCGGATCGCCAGCTCTCGCCCCCGTCGCGGGAGACGAGATCGCGCCAGCTCAGCACGCCGCTCGCGTAGGCGAGATCGGGCTGGTCGGTCGCGTCGGCCAGCTCCCTGACCCGCGTGAAGTGGCGGCCACCGTCGTCGCTGCGCAGCAGCACGTTGTTGCTCTTGCGCGAGTAGGCGGTCGCGGCCCAGATCGTCTCGCCCTCGCCGGCCATCGCGATCACGGGCGCGGGCTCACCAGTGAACACGGTGGCCCAGTCGTCGCCGGTGTCACTGCGGCTGAGCTCGCCGCGGGCGCCGACCAAGAAGAGCGCGTCCCCGACCTCGTGGATCAGCACCCAGGGGGCGGCGATCGGCTCGTTCTGCTTGGGCCGGATCCATACGGCAGCGTCGCCGCTCGCGGTCAGGGCGACGCCGTTGCCCGCGGCGATCCAAGGTCCGCGGGGGCTGATGTGGACGGCGAGCAAGCGGGGCGTGCCGACCTTCTGGCCATCCTTCCAGGTCGCGCCGCCGTCGGTCGAGACCAACAGGCGTGCGCCGTCGGTCGCGACCATGTTGGAGCCGTGCACGCTCAGGTCGATCGCGCCGAACTTGTCGAGGCCGAGGCCGTGGTGGGACGTCCAGCTCTGGCCGCCATCGCGAGTAATCGCCACGTGGGCCCGATCTCCCCACGCCAAACCGACGTCACCGCGGAACTCGAGCGCCCGCAGCTCGGGCAGATCAGCCGGCGAGGTGATGCTCGACGCGAACCGGCAGCGCTCGTTCTCGGCTGGCGCGCCATCGCAGGGTCCTGGCGCGCCGGGCAGCTCGAGCGCTCCGATCTCGACCCACTCGACCCCGTCGTCCGAGGTCACGAACACGCGCCCGTCGCTGGCGACGTAGCGGCCGTCGACCTTGCCGATCCAGGAGAAGTTCTTGCCGACTGGTGGCTGCGCGTAGTTCCAGCTCTTCGCGCCGTCGTTGGAGTAGACGATCGTCGAGTTGGCGCCGACGATCAGGACGCGATCCCCATCGACGAGGCCGTCGAGGAGATCGGCCTTGTCCTCCCACTTCTGATCGACCCAAGTCTTGCCGCCGTCCTTGGAGATCGCCACGCCGCCGCCCTTGCCGACCGCGTAATAAGGACCGCCAGGCTTGCCGAAGATCGCGTTGGCGGACGCGAAGGGGAGCCGCGAGCTGGTCCAGGTCGTGCCGCCGTCCCGGGTCAGCGCGACCACTCCCTTGTTCTCGACGGCGAAGTCGGTGCCGATGCCGTGAGCGGTGCCGCCGACCGAGCAGACGACGCCCTTGCCCTTATTAACCTTGCCTAGCGCGCAGCTGCCCGCAGAGGTCAGCCAGGTGCGACCGTCGGGCAGCGAAGGGAAGGCCTCGAGCGCGGTCCATGTCGCGGCGTCGGTCGTGCCGTAGCCCTTCTTGCCCGCGAGCGCGAGCACTGCCCCGTTGAGCTCGGCGAGGGTTTGGGCGCGAAAGCCATCGGGCAGCTCGCCGACCTGACCGCCGCTTCCGTCCTTGGCGAAGTGTAGCCAGGTGCCGCGCTTGCCGATCGCGATCAGCCCGAGCTCGGACGCGATCACGTCGATCAGCACGTCGTCGGTGAAGCGCGGCTGTACGGCCCAGACGCGGCCGTCGGGCGAGAGCGAGAGCGCACCTTCGTGCAGCAGCACGTAGGGGCCGTCGGGATAGCCGGTCACGCGCACGACCGGCTGCGGCGCGCGGGTCCACAGCCAGGTCTGCCCGCCGTCGCGGGTCAGGCCGACGTGGCCGTCGCGGGTCGCGGCGATCGCCTCGTCGTCATCGATCACCTGTGCGTCGAGCACCGGCGCGTCGATGAAGGGGTGCAGCGCCGACCAGTGCTTGTAGCGATCGGCCGCCGAGGGGGGCGGGGTGGGGATCCAGGAGTCGTCGTCGGTCTTGGCCGGCTCGTCAGTCTGAGCGTTCGCGTTGGCTGCGTCGTCGGCCTCACCCTCGCCGGCGTCCGCGGCCTCGTCTTCGTCGTCGCCGCACCCGAAGGGGAGCGCGAGCGTGAGCAGCGAGAGACCGGCGAGGGTTCGCAGCGTTCGCATGGCCTCGCGCCTCACTCGAAGTTGAACATCGTGCGGAGCTTTTGCAGGCCCATCGGATCGTTGGTCTTGACCTTGCCGCGGGCGATGTCGAGGGGACCGGGCATCTTGCCTTCGATCACCATCTTGATGAACAGCTCCGGGGTGGTCTTGAGGATGACGTCGGCCTTGTCGTTGCTCTTGCCGCGATCGACCGTCACGCCCTCGGCGTCGATCTTGACGGTCGCCTTGAAGTCGCCGATCGAGAAGTAGTAGGTGGTCGGCTTGCTGGCGGCGCCCTTCTTGTAGCGGCGCGGCATCTCGTTGAAGATCGTCTCGATGTCCACAGGGTCCTCGTGGGCAGGATATCAGGTCGCGCGCGGGAGTGCGCGGGCACGAAATGAATGCACGAAATGAAGGAGCCTGGCCGCTGGGTTTCGGGCATCATCGGCCCATGAGCGATCCGAGAGTCGGGTTCAATCCCTACCAACCCCCGAGTAGCGACGCGTCGGACTTCGTGCCGATCGCGGACGGAGCCGGCCCAGCCAAGCCGGTTCAGGGTTTGGCCACCGTATTGATGGTGGCGTTCGGCCTGTTGGTGCTGCTCAGCGTCGTCCAGGTCTGGGCGATGGCTGGTCAGCTCGAGGTCGTCGACGAGATCGCGTCGGGCCACGTCGACCTCGCTCGAGCCGAGGCCGCAGACGAGCGCGTCCGCCTCAGCGCGATGGCGTGGCTGCTCTGCATGCTGCTGACCGCGAGCCTGTGGTGGACCTGGGCCTACCGCTGCTCGAGCAACCTGCGCTCGTTCGGCGCGGAGCTGCTCGAGTACACGCCGGGCTCGATGATCTGGTGGTGGTTCGTGCCGATCTTCAGCCTGTTTCGGCCCTACGGGGGCATGCGAGAGCTGGCCCAGGCGAGCAAGGCCGCCGCGAGCGGGCGCGTGAACGACTGGCCGCAGATCCAGGCGCCCTCGCTGCTGCTGGCCTGGTGGATCGTGTACGTGATCCACAGCGTGGTCGGAGGCATCGCTGGTCGGGTCCTGATGGGCGCGAACGAGCTCGACACGCTCGTCACCTGGACGCGCTTGAACCTGGGGCTCGAGTTTGTCTCGATCCTCGGCGCTGGTCTGGCGATCGCGGTAGTCCGGAAGATCACCGCCGATCAGAGCCTCGCGATCCAACGTCCGGCCGCCCGGTTCCGCTGAGCCAGCTGCGGCCGAAGGGCGCGTCGGCGGGCGACTCGGGCGTCGGGTCGAGCGTTGGGTAGGATCGCGGCCGACCATGAGCGCCGACATCGACGCGACGAGGGCCTTGCTCGCGACCCTGGCTGCGGGCGGGATCGGCTTCGCTACCGCCTTCCCTGGCTCGCCCACGACCGCGCTCGCGCAGCTGCTCGAGCGCGAGGGCGATCAGGTCGGTATCGAGTTTCGCTGGGCGATCAACGAGAACGTCGCGCTTAGCCAGGCCTTCGGCGCGGCGATGGCAGGGCGGGGGGCGGTCGCGATCATGAAGCACGTCGGCGTCAACGTGGCCGCCGACGCCCTGCAGGCGATGGGGGTCGTGCACGGCCTGGCGGCGCCGCTGATCTTGATCGAAGGAGCCGACGCGAGGCCGGGGTCGAGCCAGAGCGCGCAGGACAACCGCTCGCTCTACGCTGGTAGCCCGCAGCTGCTGGCCGTCGCGCCGACCAGCCCAGCGGAGATCGTCGAGCTGGTTGGCGAGGCGATCACGATCGCGAGGGCAGCGGGGATGATCGTGGTGGTCCGGGGCGATCATCGCTGCTTCTCGGGCGAGGGACCGGCGAGCCTGCCGGGCGCGCGAGAGCGGCGTGTTGCTCACTCACCTTGGCCCGAGCGAGGTCGGGCGTTGGCGACCACCGCTCGGACCTACGCGCATCACCTCGAGCAGCGGCGGCGGGTGTTCGAGCAGCTCGAGCCGTGGTTGCGAGGCTGCGTGCGGGCTTGGGGTGACGAGGGCGCGTGCGAGCTGGCCGTGGTGGTCGCGGGGCACCTCGGCCTCGAGGCGGCCGAGGCCGCGCGGGCGCGCGGGCTTGCGGGGGTTCGCTTGCTGATCGAGCACCCCTTGCCGGAGCAGGCGATCGTCGAGCTCGCTCGACGCAGCCGCGAGCTGGTCGTGCTCGAGGAGTGCACGCCCACGCTCGAGGGCCGAGTCCGGGCGCTGCTGCAGGAAGTCGGGCTGATGACGCCGGTGCTCGGTCGGCGAGCGCTCGGGGATCTGCGTCCGGTCGGGCGGCTCTCGGGCGAGGCGCTCGAGCGTGTGCTGGAGGCCGCGCGGGCGCGCGCGGGGGCGAGCGCGGAGCCGATCGTGGACGAGTGGGGTCCGGCCCGCGTGGATCTCGACGCGCTGCTCGTCGATCTGCCCGAGCGCCTGAGTCGGAGCGAGGACGAGCTCGAGCAGAACCACCCACTCAGCGGCTTTCCAGCCAGCGACCCTCGCCGCGCGCTCTTCGAGGAGCTGCGCGAGCTGCCGGGGATCGTCAGCCGAGCGTGCAGCTTCATCGCGACAGATCCAGGTATCACCGGCGTGCTCGCGCTCGCCGAGCACCGTGCCGACGTGAAGATGCACATGGGTGGCGCCGTGCCGCTCGCGGCTGGGTGGGCGAGGGCACGGCCAGAGGGCCTGGCGATCGCGGTCGTCGGTGACACCAACCTGCCGCACTCGGAGTGGCTCGGCCTGCTCGACGCGGTCGACCACGCCGACGATCTATTGATCGTGATCGCCGACAACGGCAGCAGCGAGATGACCCAGCGGATCGTGACGCCTCGGATCCCCCGCGACGCCGCGCTGGCCAGCTTCGCGGCGATCGGCATGCGCTGCTTCAGCGCCCGCGTCACTACCGATCGCAGCGATCCTTGGGCAACCGCCCTGCGTGGGGCGGCGGCCAGCTCGGGCCCGCGGCTGATCTGGATGAGCCTTCCGAACGCATGAAGGCGTCAGCCCGCAGCCCCTTCACTGGCGCAGCACGCCGAACACGATGTCGTAACTGTGGCAGCAGTCGAAGACCGACGCGTAGTTGGCGATCTGGTAGGTCTGGTTGCCGTCGCTGATCGTCTCGACGAAGCCATCGCTGATCTGGACGGTCTGCTCGCCCAAGTGCGCCTCCAAGTAGCCCTGCACGATGTTGGGGAACTCGTACTCGCTACACGGCAGCATGTCCACGCTCAATGAGCCAAATTCGTAGTCTCCGGGGCCTCGATTGAAGTACGAGGCGACGACGCCTTGCGCGTCGCTCAGGTCGATGCGGATCGAGCTGAACTCCCAATAGCTGAACTCCCCATAGAAGATCGGGCCCGAGGCATCACCGCCGAAGTCGAAGCCGAGCAGGGCGGTGAACGTGAGCGTCGAGCCGACCTCGACACCGGACGGGATCACGCTGGCGCTGGCGGTCAAGCCGACGGGGATCGGATCCGGGGTCGTGTGCGGGCAGTCCATCATCAGGCTGAGCTGACCATCCACGAGCTCGAGCGCGGTCACTTGGCACTGGCCGGTGTATTCGAAGGGCGTGTTGTCGGGCGTGCCGCCGTCCACGACCTCGGGGAACGCCTCGACGTCGAAGGCGAACGTCCCAACGGGTGTGGAGCCGGCAGCGCAGAACGGATTGTCGCTGGTGTCGGTCCCGCTCTCCTCGGCCTCGCTCTCCTCGGTCCCGCTCTCCTCGGCCTCGTCGCTAGCCTCTTCCCCGAGATCCTTGTCGGGCAGATCGCAGGCGGACGTGAAGAGTGCGAGGTTGACGATGAACAAGAGTGGAAGTGATGTCTTCATGGTACCGAGAGCGATTGCCGGCTCATTCGAGATCCGTCGGCGGCACGGAGACTTTTTTCCCGCAGCGATCGAGCGCGCGTCGGATCAGCAGCGGGCCGGGCTTCGCCGCGACGAAGCGATCGACGGCCTCCTGCGCGTCCGAGGAGCGGTCGAGGTCGCACAGCGCGATGATGCGGAGGCTGTCTCGCTCGTGGCGGAGCTCGCCGGTGGGGAACTCCTTCGCGTGACGTTCGAGCAGCACGAGCGCGTCGGCTGGCGAGGCCCGCTGGGCCTCGTCGAGCAGCGCGAGCTCGGCAGCGAGGGTAGACGCCGAGCTGGCCCCGGCCTCGGTAGCCTGACTCGAGGTTGGCAGGGGTTGCTCGGTCTTGCTCGCTGGCGCGGTCGCTGGAGTGATCGCAGGCGCTGCAGCGGCGTCTGGCTGCTCGGGCACGGGAGCGAGCGGCCGCGGCTCGGCCTCGGCTTTGCTCGGTTGGCGATCGACGGGCGCCGAAGCGATGGACGGCGCTCGGTCGACGTCGGCCTGATTCTCCCCGAGCGCTCGGGTTGCCGCGCCTACTGCCCAGAGCCCACCGAGCCCGGCCGCGGTCAGCCCGACGACGGCGGCGCAGATCTTGAGTGCGTGCACGACCGATCCCGCGGCGGAGACCGATGCCCCCGCCGAGGGATCGATTCCGCCATCGGTCGGAGGCCCACCGAGCCGCGCGTGGAACTGTGCCAACATCTGCTCCTCGTGCCCGGGCGGGGGCCCGTGGCTCGAAGATCGGCTCTGCGCGATGGCTTCGTGCACGCGTGGATCGAGTTTGATCATGACGATCGCTCCATGTCCGCCATCGCGCGATTGACCAGCTCGCGCGCGCGTCGAAGTCGGGAGTAGACAGTATTGCTTCCGATGCCGAGCTGCTCGGCGACCTCCGCGGCCGTCAGGCTCTCGATGTCCGCGAGCACGAACACGGATGCGAGTCGCGTATCCATGTCCTCGAGCACCAGCGCGAGCCGACGGAGCGTCTCGCGATTGGCAGCGAGCGCTTCGATGTGTGCGCCTTGCGTCAGCTCGGGCAGCGCAGCCAGCTTGCGTTGGTGCCGATCCTCACCACGCCGACGAGTCCCCGCGATGCGCCGAGCGATCCCGAACAGCCATGACCGGACGGACTCGCCTCGATCCCAGTCGTCCCAGCGTCGGTGGACGACCATGAACACGTCCTGGACAGCGTCTTCGATGCTCTCGGGCGGCACTCCGTGATAGCGGAGCACGCGCCACACGAACCCCACCTCGCGCCGATAGATGAGATCGAACTCCTCGTTTCGGGCGCGGCTGGGAGTGGGAGCAGGCATTCGGACGCCGAGCTATTGCCGGACCTACGTGGAACTGTCTGCGTCAGCCCCACGGGGGCTGAAATTGTCTGCGTCAGCCCCACGGGGGCTGAGTCCTAGGGCAGTCGTACTTCGATGCCCGCGAGCGCTCGGACGCCGATCGGGAGGTTGCGGAGCACGGAGGGCCCGTCGAGATTGAAGCCACCCGACAGGAAAGGGACCAAGCCGTCGAGCTCGAGCCCGACGCCGAGCCTGGAGATCGGGGTCCATATCAGCCCCCCGCCGAGCTCGAGGCCGAGGTAGGGCTGCGTCCCGGTGGTTGCGTTTTGGATCGGAGGCAGAGCCTCGGCACGGATGGCGCCGCCCTCGATGCCGCCGCACAGCGGAAATTCGACGGGGGCGGCGTGGAGCAGCCCGCAGCCGCGCGTGGCCACGAGCACTCCATCGATGCGGGCTCGCTCGCGGACGCCGTCGGTGGTCTCGCCGATGCTCGCAGTCACGGGTGGGAGCCAAGCGCCGCGCACCGACCAGCGCCAGTGCTCGCCGAACACGGCGAAGCGCAGCGCCAGCATGGCCGTCGGTGTCGAGATCGGCCCGTAGCCACCGCCACCGAGCACGCCCAAGGCAACGCGCGCCCCAACGCGAGGCCGAGTCGGGAGTTCGTCGTCGGGTGAGGGGAGGTCGATGAGCAATGTCGAGCTTGTCTCGGCGGGCGCGGGGTCTGGGCTGATCGCCGACGTGGGCCCTGGGTCGGGTCGTGGGGCGGGCTCCGCTGCGGGTGCGGGCTCGCTGCGCTCGAGCTCCGTCACGACTGCGACGGGATCGATCGTGACCGCGATGACGAGCGCGGTCGCGTGCGCGGCGACGGTGCAGCTCTCGGCGACGAAGCTGCGTGTCTGCTGACCTTCGGGCCCCACGATCTCGAGGTCTACGGACCATTGCGATGCGGGCGTGGCCTCGACCCGCGCCTGCACGGTGACGGGCGCCTGGCCGTCGTGGGCGACCACGAGCGCAGGCGCGAGCTCGGCGAGTCGCTCGACTAGCTGGTCACGTGCGTCGCAGTCCGGGGGACCGCTCCACATCACGGCGAGATCACCGGTGCTCGAGGGCCTCGGCGGGTCGATGGGCGGCGCTTCGCCGCTGGCGACCACGGCACTCAAGACTGCAAAGAGCACGGCCGGCTCAGAATCGGCACTCCACCACCATCGCGGTGATGTTGTCGGTGCCGCCGGCGGCGTTGGCCTGATCGATCAGCTCGCCGACGCCCTTCTCGAGGTCGTCGTTGGTCCGCACGATCTGCTGGATCTTCTCGTCGACCAACATGCCCGAGAGCCCGTCCGAGCAGAGCACGAACCGGTCGCCGTCTTGGATCTCCCACTTGGAGATGTCGACCACCACGTTCTCGCGCATGCCGAGCGCGCGCGTGATCACGTTCTTGTGCGGGAAGTTGCGCGCCTCCTCGTCGGTCATGTCGGGGCGCGCGTCCTTGTAGTCCTCGAGCAGCGAGTGGTCGCGCGTGAGCTGCTTGATCTCGCCGTTGCGGATCCGATAGCAGCGCGAGTCCCCGACGTGGGCGACGTAGGCGTAGTCGCCGTTGATCAAGCAGCCGACCAGCGTCGTACCCATGCCGCGCAGGCCCGGCTCGGTCTGGGACTTTTGAAAGATCCGCAGGTTGGCCAAGCGGATGCCCGCGACCATCCGGTTCTCGACGTAGCTGAGGTTGTGATCGTAGCGGTAAGGCCACGTCGCCTCGGCGTCGCGCGAGTGTTGATAGAACTCTCCGATCACGTCGGCCGCGAGCTTGCTCGCGACCTCGCCGCACGCGTGACCACCCATGCCGTCGGCTACGATGAAGAGCTGTTCGTCCTCGATCAGCGCGAAGTAGTCCTCGTTGTGAGTCCTCTTCATGCCGACGTCGGTCTTGGCCGCGTAGCGGATGCGCACGGTTCGGGCATCTTAGTCGACGCGTGGCTGCGGGGAAAAGGCCCGCTTCATTGTCTTGGTCGGTTGGGCCGCCGCCGGGGGTCGAGAGGGAGTCGAAGTGGGGCGAGCCTGCACGACCACTCAACCACACGATGTCTCGTAGGTTCGCCCGGGTACATCGAGCACAACCGCAGACGAGGCGCGCGCCCTCGCGTGCGCGGATGCCGGGCCTCGGGCTGGGTGGGGGGTGGTCGAGCGATCTCCACCCCCTCGCTATGTGCAGGGTGTGTCGATCCCTCGCGGATTGGGGTCCAGGAACCGCGTTATGACTTGATCGTCCGGTTCCTGGAGCCCAATCTCGCGGTCGGCTCGAGCCCGACCTCGCATCTTGACATTTGCTCAGTGGTCGAGCGAGCGTAACCGCCAATGAGCCCCGCTCACCCAGTCTCGCCGCGGGTCCGCGCACACCTGCTGACGATCGGAGACGAGCTGCTCTCCGGGGACATCGTCGACGCCAACAAGGCTTGGATGGCCCAGCGATGCCGCTTGCTCGGCATCGAGGTGGTGCGGGCGACGACCGTCCGCGACCGTGAGGACGAGATCATCGCCGCCGTCCACGTGGCCGCCGAGGAGGCCGACATCTGCCTGGTCTCGGGCGGGCTCGGACCGACGACCGACGACCTGACCGTCGCGTCGGTCGCCAAGGCGGCGGGGGTTGGCCTGGTGCGGCACGCGTCGCTGGCGGCTCGGCTGGAGCAGTTCTTCGCCTCGCGCGGGCGCGAGCTGGTCGAGGCCAACCTTCGACAGGCCGATCTCCCCATCGGCGCTGCGGTGCTCGACAACCCGATCGGGACCGCGGCCGGCTTCGCGCTCGACGTGCCCGCGCCCTCCGGCACGAGCAGCTGTTGGCTGTTCAGCATGCCCGGCGTCCCGCGAGAGATGCATCGGATGCTGCGCGAGCAGATCGAGCCGCGCTTGCGCGAGCGTCATGCTCTCCAGCCGCTCCCGCGCCGCGTGTACCGATCGATCGGGCGCGGCGAGTCGTCGCTGGCGCAAGCGGTGGCGCCGGTGCTCGAGCAGGCCCGCGAGCGCTCGCCCGGGCTCGCCGCGATGTTCGTCCACTATCGGGCTCGCTACCCCGAGGTCCAGCTGATCCTCGAGGCCACGCCCGACGCCGCGGGCAACGCGGCAACGGCCGAGGAGCTGGCTGCGCTGGACGAGCCCTTGCGCGAGGCGATCGGCGACGCGCTCTATGGCATCGGTCCGGGCGAGGGCTCACCCGAGCTCCCCGAGCTGCTGGTCGAGGCACTGATCGCGCGGGGGCTCACGGTCGCGAGCGCCGAGTCGTGCACCGGCGGAGGTATCGGTGAGGCCATCACCGCGATCGCGGGCAGCAGCGCCACCTACGTCGGAGGGATCATCGCCTACTCCAACGCCGTCAAGCAGGCTCAACTCGGCGTCTCGCAAGAGGATCTCGAGGTCCACGGCGCCGTGTCCGAGCCGGTCGCCCGAGCGATGGCCGAAGGTGCCAGGCGAGTGCTGGGAAGCGATCTCGCCGTGTCGACCACCGGCATCGCCGGCCCTGGCGGTGGCAGCCCGCAAAAGCCGGTCGGCACCGTCGACGTCGCGCTGGCCAGCGCCGAGACAACCCACTACAAGCGCCTCAACCTGTTTGGCAGCCGCGCGACCATCCGCCGCGCGACCGTGCTGTGGGCGCTCAAGCTGCTCTGGGATCACCTCCGGCTGCCGCCAGCCGTCGGCGAACGAGCTCCCAGCGACAACGCGACCTGAACTAGCTCCCACCGACACCTTGTCTCGCCTGGACAACGTCGCCCGCCCGAGCTCGGGCTAGTGTCGCGCCCCGAGAGAAGAGACGAGATCGAGAGACGAGAGACCACCATGTCCAAGCCCGTCACGACCATTCCGAATCGGCGGTCCGCCGAGGGGAACCCCCAACAAGAACAGCGCACCGCCGCGATCGACCTGGCCCTCGCGACCATCGAGAAGCAGTTCGGCAAGGGCTCGATCATGCGGCTCGACGCCGAGGGCAAGATGCCCAACGCGGACGTGCCAGTGGTGCCGACCGGCTGCCTCGGGCTCGACATCGCGCTCGGCATCGGCGGCCTCCCGCGCGGTCGCATCGTCGAGATCTATGGGCCGGAGTCGTCCGGTAAGACCACCCTGACCCTGCACGCGATCGCCGAGGCGCAGCGGCAAGGCGGCGTGTGTGCCTTCATCGACGCCGAGCATGCCCTCGACGTCTCCTACGCCCGCAAGATCGGCGTGCGCACCGAGGACCTGCTGATCTCGCAGCCCGACTACGGCGAGCAAGCGCACGAGATCTGCGACATGCTGGTCCGGTCCGGAGCGATCGACGTGATCGTCGTCGACTCGGTCGCCGCGCTCACGCCCAAGGCCGAGCTCGAGGGCGAGATGGGCGACAGCCACGTCGGTCTGCAGGCCCGCCTGATGAGCCAG
>CBFGLP010000600.1:0-2696 GCA_965649595.1 uncultured Myxococcales bacterium
TGGCGCTACGAATTCGAGCTCCGCTCGGTGCTGGCGTTGCCGCTAGCGATCCCGATGATGAAGGTCGCGTTCTCGGGCATGCAGAAGGCCACGCTGGCGGGCTTGGTCGCGGCGTTTCGCTAATTGTCGGGAGAGTCGACATGGGCTTCGATCATCAGCGCATTCGCGACCGGCGAGATCGCCGGCACTCCCTCGCGTTGCTCGAGGCGCTGCTCGATCCCTATACCGACGAAGCGTGGGACGAGCTCGCAAAGAGCCTCGCGCAGCTCGCCGATCCGCGCGTCGTCGCACCGCTCGAAGCCGCGCTGCGCGATGAGGGCCGTGCTCGAGCACGCGCACGCGCTGCTCGAGCACGACGACCGGCTCGTTCGCAAGGCCGCGCGCAATTGCGTCGACTGGCTCCGCGAGGACTTCAAACATTCATTGGCAGACGCGGAGCGGGACGGACGTCTATGGCGATGGGTCCGCCCGATTGCCACGCTGCTCGAGCTCGATGAGCCTGCAATCGAAGGAATCGACGCGCCCGAGCCCAGCAAACCAGGCGTCCCCTTCGCGCAGCGATTCGAGCGATTCGAATGGTTGGCGTCGCTCGAGTCCTTTCGTGCTCGCTTCGAGTCGCTCGACTGCCCATGGCAAGAGCGCTGCGGGGAGCTGCGCCGCGCCGACTGGGCAGCCGTCGCTCTCGCCGATCGCTCGACTTGGGCAGCGGCACTGCTCAGCTGGCCTGACGTGCTCGTACGTCAACAAGCCCCGCGTGCGCTCGCGCGTTGGCACGACGCCGCGAACCTGGTCGCGCTGCTCGACAATCGCGACGCCGACATTCGCAAGTCGGCGATGTACCACCTCCGGGAGCTCCCCCCGGATCCAGCGCTCGCCGAGCTGGCGTTCGCCCGGATCCCGAACCTGCACTGCACCGCCGCCTACGAGGCGCTCGAGACCGCGATCGCGCTCGGCGATCCGCCGTGGTGGATCCCGCGCGCCCGCGTGCTCGTGCTCGATCCCGCGGCTGACGAGGGCGTCCGTTTCCACGCCATCCATGCGCTGATCAACGCCGACGCGCGAGAGGTCCTGCGGGAGTGCATTCCCTTGCTCGAGCAGCCGCCCGTGCTGACGTGGGCGATCCATCTCGCGCTGCTCGACGCCGCGCGAAAGCTAGCGCTGCCCCTACCCTCGCTGGCCCATCTCGAGGACGTCGACAACCTCTACGTGCAGCAAGCCTTCGATAGGCTCGAGCGCGCCCGGCCCTGACACGTGCGAAAGCTCGGCCGCAAACTTCACCCACACTGGTGATCCCCGCCACAGCCGCCGCTCCCCACCCTCCCCCTCCCCAGCACGCAGGAGGTAGGGTCCGCAGCGAGCCCGGGAGCCACCGATGGTCACCGTCTTTTCGTCCCCGTCCCGCCCCTCTCGTTCGGCGCCCAACCTGCCTCCGCGTCTGGAGGGTGGCCTCCCGCTGCTCGGCCACGCGCTCGAGTTCCGCAAGAACCCGGTCCGCCTGCTCGAGCGCGGCCGCACCTTCTACGGCGACCTGTTCACGCTCACGCTGCCCGGCGCCGACGCGATCGTGATGACCGGGGCCAAGGCGCAGGAAAAGTTCTTCCGCATGTCCGACGACGACGTCAGCCAGGCCGAGTCCTATCGCCTGATGACACCGATCTTCGGTAAGGGCATCGCCTATGACGCGCCGCCGCCAATCATGAAGGAGCAGCTCGGCTTCTTCCACGAGGCGCTCCGCGAGCAGCGGATGCGGACCTACGCGCAGGGCTTCATCGACGAGGCCGAGCAATTCTTTGGCCAGTGGGACGACGTCGGGATCGTCGACATGTACGACGTCGGCAACGAGCTGACGATCTACACGTCGAGCCGCTCGCTGCTCGGCAACGAATTTCGTCAGAAGCTCTCGGGTGAGTTCGCCAAGCTCTACCAGGACATGGAGGGCGGGCTGAACGTGCTCGCGTTCCTCAACCCCGACCTCCCGCTGGTGCCGGCGTTCCGCAAGCGCGATCAGGCCCGCGCCCGCCTCGTGAAGCTGATCAGCAAGATCGTCCAAGACCGCCGGGCGAGCGGCTACGTCGGCGACGACATGCTGCAGTCGCTGATGGAAGCGACCTACAAGGACGGCCGGGCGCTGAGCGAGGACGAGATCACCGGGCTGTTGCTGACGATCATGTTCGCCGGCCACCACACCAGCGGCGTGACCTTCTCGTGGACCGGCATCCTCCTGGCCCAGCACCCCGAGTGGGCGGCCGAGCTGCGCGCCGAGCAGGAGGCGCTGCTCGGCGGCCGCGAGGACCTGACGCTCGACGATCTCCGCTCGATGCCCAAGCTCGAGGCGACGATCAAAGAGGTCCTGCGCATGTATCCGCCGATCATCGTCATGATGCGCAAGATCATGAACGACTTCGAGTTCGGCGGTTACGACTTCCCGCATGGCGCGATGATCTTCTCGTCGCCCGCGGTCTCGCACTACATCCCCGAGCTCTTCGCTGATCCGCGCCGCTTCGATCCGACCCGCTTCTTGGCCCCGCGCAACGAGGACAAGGCCAACCCGATGGGCTGGATCCCGTTCGGTGCCGGGCGCCACCGCTGCATGGGCATCGTGTTCGCGCAGCTGCAGCTGCGGGCGATCTGGAGTCACCTCTTGCGCAACTTCGACTTCGAGCTGCTCGAGCCCCGCTACGAGCCGAGCTACGAGC
>CBFGLP010000601.1:0-2339 GCA_965649595.1 uncultured Myxococcales bacterium
CCCCCTTTGGGGGGCCAGACGGACGCCTGCGAACCCGAAACCAGCCCACCGAGGTCGCAAAGCGACCTCGCGGTCGCGCAGCGACCGTGCGTGGCTGAGTGCACGACGCCTGCGGGGGGAGATTAAGGAAGGTCCATCCAGGTGCCGGTTTCGGCGGGGGCCGGGTCGAGCACGTACATCCGCTGGGGAGCGAGGGTCGGCTTGGTCACGTCGCCACCGATCGCGGCCGTCTCCCAGCCAATCAAGTTGGTCCGGACCTCGCCGGTCTCGAGGTCGAAGTCTAGCTCGCCCGAGACGCCCTTGAGGTCGACCGTGCCACCGATCGAGAGCGCGTTGACGGCCGTCTTGATGAAGGTCGTGCCGGTGCCCGAGAAGCTGACCGCGGTGCCGGCCTTGTCGACCAGCTTGGGCATCTGCGCGGCGATGTTGGACCCGGTGATCGGTTGATCCGCGGGGATCGCTGACATCGCCAGGGCGATCACCAGCAGCGAGTCGTAGCTCAGCGAGGCGGTCGTGATCGCGTCCTGCTCGTTGAACTTGATCTTGTAGCGGATGTTGAACGCGGCGAAGTTCTCGGCGTCGAAGATGATCGGCGCGACGCCTTCCATGATCGTGTAGAGGAAGGTCTTGGTCGGGACGTCGGGCGCCGCCTCGATCGCGTACTGCATCGCCGGGACCGCGCCGTGGCTGACCACGAAGCGGGGGATCGGCGGCTTCGGGTCGGGCAGCGAGGCGACCGTCTGCAAGTAGACGAGGATGATCGCCTGGGCCTCACTGGTGCCCATGATCACCACGGTGTCGGGCTGATCGACGGTGAGCACCGTACCGAGCACGGTGCCGATCTCGTTGAGCAGCTCCTCGGTCGTCAGCGGGACGTTGTAGGGGTAGACGCTGGTGACGTCCGCGAGCGAGCCGGGCAGGCTGGCGAAGGTGTCGATCGCCAGATCGTTCCCGTACGCGTCGTTCTTGTGCAGGATGACCATGTTGGTCTCCGGCGCGATCGTCGCGAGCCGGTCGGCCAGCGCGTTGGCCTGGTAGATGTCGCTGGAGATCGTCCGCCAGACCAGATCATTGTCGGCCAGCGCGGTGATCTCCTTGTTGCTGCCGGTCGGCGTCATCACGAACACGTCGTTCGGGATCGCAACCGCCTCGGCGACCTGCAGGACGTCC
The DNA here is from genome assembly GCA_965649595.1 of uncultured Myxococcales bacterium. Lineage (GTDB taxonomy): Bacteria > Myxococcota_A > Polyangia > Nannocystales > Nannocystaceae > Plesiocystis. The sequence continues at coordinate 1,171 of CBFGLP010000601.1, forward strand.
TCCGAGAAGATCGGGCCGACGATCGCCGGGACCCCAGCCGCGACCAGGTGCTCGGCGGACGCCTGGGCAAGGTCTGCGCTGCCCTTCGAGTCACAGCCGATCCAGGCCAGCTTCTGACCATTGCCGAGCGAGGCCTCCTTGTTGAAGTCCTCGACCGCCAGCTGGGTCGCGTTCTGCAGCGGCAGCACGAGCGAGTCGAAGGGCGGCGAGGTCGGCATGATCGAGCCGACGATCACGACGTTGTCGCTGGGCGTGTCGTTCGGCCACTCGAAGATCTGGCACTCGGTCGAGAGCGCGTTCATGCAGGTCCCGCCGGCGCCACAGATCCACGTCTCCGTGTGCGCCTCTACGCACTCGGTGTGCGTCGTGCACTCCTCGGTGCCGGTCTCGGTCTCGGTCGCGGTCTCGTCGGTCTCGGTGTCCGGGCCCGTGTCCGTGTCGCTGTCGGTGCTGGTGTCCGACTCATCGCCGACATCGTCGTCGCTGACGCACTTGCCCGCGTCGCAGCGATAGCTGCCGCTGCCGAACTCGCAGTCGGCGTCGACCTTGCATTCGTCGAAGTCGAGCACGAGCGAGCATGCGCCCGCGCTCAGCCCCGCGGTCATGCCCGCGAGGGCGAAGGCCGAGGCGCGCAGGGTGAAGTGGCGGCCAAACAACGAGCTCTTGGGGGTCATGGGGATCTCCGACACAGACAAGTTCACGGACAAGCTCAGGGACGCGAGCGAACGCAGGCGAGGACGCTCGCCCGCACACGCTCAAAAGCGCATGAAGAACGACACCCCGCCGCCGCGCGGGCCGAAGCTGGGTGTCAGGGCGACCCGATTGTTGGCCTTGGGCTTGGCGTACCCAACCGCGACCAGGATCACGCCGGTCAGCAGCAGCGCACCACCGACGCCGTAGAGCACGTCGGCAGCGAGGGCCTTGCCCTTCGAGGAGTCGAGCAGATCGCGGCGCTCGTCGGGGGTGCCAGCGTCTCCGGCCTTGCGGTTGTCGCCCTGCGCGAGGCCACCCGCGACCGCGCCACCGATCAGCGCTCCCGCTCCGACGCCGAGCAGGCCGAAGCCAGCTCCCCGCATGGCCTTGCGCTTGCGCTCGCCCTGCTCGTCGACCGGCTGCGGCTGCGGCTCGGGTTGCGGCTGGACCTCGGGCTCCGGCTCGGGCTCCGGCTC
>CBFGLP010000602.1:0-3399 GCA_965649595.1 uncultured Myxococcales bacterium
AGAGTGGCGGGCAGGACGTAGACGCCACTCTGGCCTCGGTCGGCTCCATCTCGATCCTGGGTTGGGGCGCCGCCACCCTGACCGCCCTGGCCGCCCTGCTGACCGCCGCCGGCGCTGACCTCGATACGACCGAAGATCTTCCACTCGCCCTTCTTCTGGAAGCGCTCGGAGAACTGAATGGTCTGGCCGGGCTCCAGCTCATGCTGGCTGAAGGTCCAAACCTCGTAGCCGATCAGGTCATCGGGGTTGAACCAGCTCTTGATGTTCTCGAGCGCGCTCTGCTTGTCCATGATCGCGCGCATCACCGTCGACCGGGCGTCGACGAGGATCGCCTCGATCTCGGCCTGCGTGAACGCGGGCACGCTCTCGGTCGGGGTCTTGCTCTGGATCAGGTTCTGCAAGCCCTGGTAGACCAGGTCCCGCAGCGCGAGCCGTCCCGCCTCCGCGGCAGCGTTGGTGACCGCGTCCTGCTCGAGCAGCACCGTGACCACGCCGGCCATCGCGGGCATGTTCTGCTGACCGACCTGCTGGCCCGGCTGCTGCTGGCCCGGCTGCTGCTGGCCCTGGGGCTGGATCTGGCGGAGGCTGGTGTTCCACTCGCCGATCGAGGCCGGGATCAGCACGACCTCGCCGTCATCGACGCTGGTGGTCCCGAGGTTCCCGTGGCTGCCGGGCGGGCTGTAGACGACCGGGTTGCCGGAGTAGCCGACGTTCGGCTGGAACTGCATGCTCGGTCCCTCGAGCTTGAAGAACACGTTCCACATATAGGGCTCGGCGGCGCCCCAACCGTCTCCACTGCGCATGCAGAGGATACGGTCGAGCTTGATACGCACATTCTGGCTTTCGTAAGTAGGCATGATTGGCTCTTTCTGCGCAAGGCTTCGAGCGTTCGCCGAACGCGGTACGAGGTGACTCGTCCGCCCCGCCGACGTGTTAATTCGCCGATGCGCAAATGCGTATATTCGTCGAGGATTGGCGGGCAACCGAACGAGGACACGCTCGATCGGCCGCGCTCGCCACCGGAATCCCGGATTCCTGAAGAAGCCGGCCGAGCGTGGAATTCGATCGGCGGACCATCGACCGCGAGATCTCGCGCTCGTCGACGTCGCCACCCCCGATCTAGCGTCGTTCGCGTCGTATTCAGCCTTTGTGTGGAGTAAGGACGCCCGGTCGCGGCCGCCTCCACGCTCGAGATCAGAGCTGGCCGCGCGCGTGGGCGACCAAGAGCAGGTAGGCCGCGAGATCGATCCCCGACGCGTTCGAGCTGGTCACCGTGCTGGTCTTGACCTTGCCGCCGGAGCTCTGCTCCTGTGTGGCGCCCTCGAAGGTCGCCTTGCGTCGGGTCACCCGCAGCTGGTCGTCGTAGAAGGCGTTCGGGGCGAATGCCCGCAGGCGCCGGGTCAACGCGGCGAAGCTCTCGTGGCTCGAGTGGCCCATGTCCGCGCCGAGGCCCTGGTAGCGCAGCTGGTGCTGGCAAAACAGGATCGGATCGCTGAACGATCCCCGGATCACGCGAATTAAGTAGATGCGCTCCTCCGACTCCGACTCGGTAACGTGGCTGGTCGCGGTCGCCTTGCGCGACATTACCAGCCCGCCGCTGAGCACCGCCCGGGTCGCGCTGAACTGCTTGTTGGTCCGCTCCTGCGTGCGCTGGTGATCGGCGACCACCATCGCGTGGATGAATCCATACACTTCGGGCGCGTGGACCTCGGCCCGCGCTGATCCGAAGCCCTCGGTCAGCAGGCGCTCGCCCTCGAAGCGGAAGTCGCGAGGCTGATGCATGGTCTCGGCGGCGAACACGTTGGCCGCGTCGCAGCCGACCACGCCATGCCCCCAGCCGCGCAGCTTGGCCTGCAGCGCCAACGCGGCCTCGCGCTCGTGCAGGCGAGCGATGACGACCGGAAGCGGCCCGCTCAAGCGCATCCGCAGGTCGTAGGGGAACATGCCGAGGTACGCGGCCAGCTCGGGCAGCTGAGCGTCGAGCCCCGGGCCCCAGCGGGTGATCGCGACGATGAGCACCACACGAGCGTATCAGCGCTGCACTGCGTAGAGCAGCACGGCCGTGGCGGCCGCGACGTTGAGCGAGTCCGCCTCCGCGCTGATCGGAATCCGAACCCAGCGATCGGCCTGGGCCAGCAGGCTCGCAGACAGGCCATCGCCCTCGTTGCCGAGCAAGAGCGCGAGCTTGGCCGGACGTGCGCGCTCCACCTCGTGCAGCGACTCGGCTCGATCGCCGGGCGTCGCGGCCAAGATCGCGACGCCCCGCTCGCGCAGCGCCGCGACCCGCTCGGGCAGCGCCGCGCTGACCTCGATCGGGATCCGAAACACGTTGCCCATGCTCGCCCGGATCGCCACGCGCGAGAGCGGGTCGGCGCAGTGCGAGTCGAGCAGCACGGCGTCGGCGGCGAACGCCCGGGCGTTACGAATCAGCGCGCCGACGTTCCGTGGATCAGCGACGCGCTCGGCGATCACGATCGTCAACCGTGGGCGCTCGAGCAGCCTCGGCTCGAGCGTCCAGCTCGCGGGTCGTCGCGCGCAGGCGAGCGCACCGCGATGAAAGTCGAACCCGACCAGCTCGCGCAGCGCGGCGTTGGCCAGCTCGATCACCTGGACCTCGGCCGAGATCGCCAGCCGCGAGCGCGCGCCAGCAGTGCAGACGACCGTCTCGACCGAAAAGCCGCTCTCGAGCAAGCGCCCGACCGCGAGCTCGCCCTCGACCACGAAGCGCCCGTCGGGCCGCGGCCTGTGGGCGAGATCGCGAAAGACTTCGAGCACGTCAGTCACAAAGTTCCCTGCTCACTGCTCACCTCCCCGACCAAGGGAAAAGCCCCCCTCCGGGGGGCCAGCAAGCGACTGCGAGTCCCGAACCAGCCCACCGAGGTCGCTACGCGAGCTCGCGGCCGCGCAGCGGCCGTGCGTGGCAGAGTGCACGGCCGCTGTGGGGGGGCTAAGAAGCCAGCTTTGCGGCAGCGAGCTCGGCGATCGCCGAGCCGACCTCGCTGCACTTGGCCGCCTTGGCCTCGCCGACCAGGTCATAGGTGAGCGGGCGCCCAGCCTCGAGCACCTCGACGACCGCCGCTTCGATCGCCGCGGCAGCCTTGGCCAGGCGCGGATCGTTCTTGCGCGCGCTGAGCCAGTCGAGCCCCTCCTTGACCGAGAGGATCATCGCGATCGGGTTGACCTTGTCCTTGCCCGCGTGCTTGGGCGCGCTGCCGTGGATCGGCTCGAACATCGCGTGGTCCTTGCCAGTGTTGGCCCCGACCGCCATGCCCATGCCGCCCTGCAGCACCGATGCGAGGTCGGTGAGGATGTCGCCGAACATGTTGGTCGTCACGCACACGTCGTAGCGCTCGGGCTGCGTGAGCACGAACATCGCGAACGCATCGACGATCGCGACGT
>CBFGLP010000603.1:0-4887 GCA_965649595.1 uncultured Myxococcales bacterium
GCTTCCTCGTGCACCGCCGAGGGCAGATGAAGGATCCGCGCCCGCTCGCGCTCGCGTTCGAAGCGCTCGAGGTCGTACATCGCCGCGACGCCCTCGTAGCTGCTGAGCCCGACCGGGAGCAGCTGCAGATCCGGGATCACCCCGATCGTCTGGATCTTGCGATCGCCGGCCACCCGGTACTCGGCGATCGTCAGCTTGAGCGCGACCTCGCGGCCGTAAGGGGTCGCCTTGTGCAGCTCCTGCACCGTGCCCTTGCCGAAGCTCGCCCGACCCAGGATCACGCCGCGATCGAGGTGCTTGAGCGAGCCGCCCACGATCTCGGAGGCCGAGGCCGCGTTCTCGTCGACCAGCGCGACGATCGGGACCTTCTCGGGGAGCACCAGATCGGGCTTGGCGTCTTGATGCTCGCGACCGAGCGCCGAGTGGACGATCACCAGCTCGCCGCCGGTCACGACCTGATCGAGGATCCCGACCGCCTGAGTCAGCAGGCCGCCCGAGTTGCCGCGCAGATCGACGACCAGCCCCGCGAGCTCGCCATCCTTTTGAAACTCCTCGAGCGCCGCCTGCAGCTTCTCGGCGGTGTCTTCTTGAAAGGTCGCGACCTGCACGTAGCCGACCCGCTCGGGCAGCATGACCGAGCGGATCGCCGGGATCCGGATCAGCCCGCGCTTGATCGTTATCGTCAGGACCTCGTCGCCACGACGAACCTTGACGACCACATCCGTGTCGACGGGCCCGCGCAGCAGCTGCTGGGCGTCGGACGAGCTCATGTTGACGGTCGACTGCTCGTCGATGTGCAGGATCAGGTCGCCGTCGCGCAGACCGGCCGCCATCGCGGGCGAGTCCGGCAGCACGCGAAACACGAGGATCCGGCGATCCTGCCCGCGGATCTCGGCCCCGATCCCGCCGAAGTGCCCGCGCGTCTTGACCCCGAGCTCGGCGTTCTCCTCGGGTGTCAGCAGGATCGTGTGCGGATCGAGCGGCCCCAAGAAGCCGTTGATCGCCGCGTACTCGAGCTCGTGCAACGGCTCGTCCTCGAGCGAGAGCACCTCGGCCGTGAACCCGACCACCTGCTCGAGCAGATCGGCCGCGCTGCCGAGGTCCTTTACCTCGGCGAGCGAGAAGGTCTGCTCGCGTGCACGAACGGTCACCTTCAACGAGTCGCCCTCGACCGCGCCGAAGAACTCGGGCGTATGCAAGCCGAGGTAGTCGACGGCGGCCCGGATCTGCCCCTTCGGATCGAAGCGGGACTTGTCGAAGTAGTCCTGCTCGACCATCGCTACCGACCAAATCAGCAAGGGAAACGCCCGCTCGTGCAGGCGTAGTCGCTCGACCAGCTCCTCGCCGGTCGGGCGCTCCTTCGCAGTGGGGTCGGTGTCGGTGTCACCACCCTCGGCGGGCTCGTCCTTGCTCGGTGCACCCTCGGACGCCCCCTCGGCCTGGCTGCGGCACGCTGCGACGGCCATCAGCAGACCCAGACCGAGAGCAAGATGTGGACGCACGCCGCGCATTGTGGGGCAGCATAATCCAGGTTGCTCTACAGCGTCCGACGCCACAGATCAGAATGTCGTCCCGCCTACCGACGTGCTCGCTACAAGCGATAACGGAGTCATCCCCGGCCGCATGGCCGGGCCTGGTGGATGGACTCGAAATACACTCATCCGAACAAAATCGCTTCGATACGTTGCAATCGCCCCGTTCAGCCATGGCTAAGTGCTGGAGATCAAGCCGGATTCGATCTGGCACGGGATCGGCACTAGGTCTCGGCCAGTGCGTACCACCTCGCTATTCGCAGTCGCACTCCTGGCACTGAGCGCAGCATGCGCAGATGCGCCGATCACGGCCGCCGATCTGCAGGCCGATGGTCAGCTCCGCGCACGCCCCAGTGCCGAACAGAACAGCTTCGCTACCGCTGCCCCGCGAGTCGCAGCCACTTTGAAAGCCGAGCACCTCTCGGTCAGCGGTCTGCTCGCCGCTCAGGCCGAAGGTCCGCTGCAGGACTCGACCCGCTTCGCCAGCGAGGTCGAGGCCATTCACCTCCACCTGCGCGCCGACGAGTTGGCCGAGCCGCGCCCGGTCACCTTCGTGTGGATCCACGGGGACCTGCGCCGCGAAACGATGGGCTTCCTGCAGCCCTCGGAGACGCTCTCCCTGGCAGCGAGCCTGCCCTTGCGCACCGAAGAGGGCGAGCCGATCGATGCCCTCGGCGCATGGAAGGTCGAGGTCTACGCCAGCGACAGCCTGCTCTTCGAGCGCGAGTTCGAGATCCTCTCACCCGAGCAGCTCGAGGCCGAAGCGGCCGAAGCTGCTCGTGGTGTGGTCCAGTAAGTCAGTTCCGTCCTGATCCAAGCTGCTGAGTCGAGTCGAGTGCGCCCACGGGGATCCGCCCCGTGGGCGCGGGTTTTTAAGCCTCCGCACCGACGGCGTGGAAGTCGGCCGAGAAGCGCTGCCTGAGCTGGGCGGTGAGATCGTGCTCGGCCCCGTCGAGCGGCAAGCCGACCGCGACGAGTGGGTGCTCGGCAGGCAGCGCGAGCAAGCTCTCCATCGCTCGGTTCACGTCGAGGCCCTCGAGCTCCCAGATCCGGAGGGCTCGCAGGTGCGGCAGGCGAGCCAGGAGCTCGGTCAACGCAGCGGCCGTGATCTCGCCGCCGCCAAGATCGAGCTTGCGCAGGGTCGGGAGATGGATCCGCTCGAGCGGTAGTTCATTGCGGACCTCCAGCTCGGTGAGCGCCGGCAAGTGGGCCTTGGTGAGCAGCTGGACCGCGTCGTCGCCGTGGAGATCGAGCTTCAGCGTGCGCAGCTCGGCGAACGCCGACGATGTCAGCGGGGACCAGCGCTCGCGCTCACGAAGATCGACCTGAAGCTCGCGCAAGCGAACCTCCAAGTTACGCGCGAGCCCGGCGAGGATCATCGACGCCCCTTCGACCTCGTAGAGCATCATGCTCGTCAGCCGCGGCGCATGAAGCCGCTCGAACGCGGCCGTGGGATCGCCCGCGCATGCCCAGTTCCAAATTTGGAGATCCTCGAGCGCGTCGAAGTAGGGTGACGCGCACAGCTCGTCGAGGGGTATCGGCCGGATGCGGCCGATGATCTGCGACAGGTACAGCATCCGCAGGCCTCGCAGCGCCTCCGCCCGCGCGAGCCGAGCCAACGCCTGCGCGTTGACGGGCTTGAGAGCGAGCCGCCGGATCGGGTGGGTCGCTAGCAGGCGCGCCCCGTGCTTGGCGAAGGTCGGCGCCGCCATCTCGATCCGGGCTACGAACCCCCGCTCGAGCGAGTAGTCGCTCGCGAGCTGAGCGACGTCGCCAGCGATCCGCTCGCCATACGCACGCTCGAGCTCGGTGATCCGGGCGTTCAGCTGCGGGTCGGGCTCGGAGCTGGCCCACCGCTGCTCGCAGAGCTGGATTAGCTCGCCTCGAGCGTCACCTTGCGAGAGCAGCCAGTCGGCGTACACGAGCCGGTGCGTCACTTTGCTCGGCTCGGCGATCACCGCCGCGAGCAGCTCGGCGCCGCTGGCCGGCGCGCTCTGGGCCCGCTTGTTAGTGAGCGGCACCGACACGATCCCCTCGGCGGACTCGGCCCAGCGCTCGAGCACCTTGCGGTTGCGCTCGAGCACCTTGAACCAAGGCTTGAGCTCGGACCACACGTGCCCGGGCGTCATCGGCAGGTTCGACGCGTAGCGGACCCCGAAGTGGATCTGCTCGTCGTCACGAAACGCGATAGCGATCTCCTTGCCGAGCCGGAGCGCGCGAGCCTGCTCGGTGATCGCGACCCCCGACGCGTTGGTTGCCGCCTCGGCCATCAGCCCGATCGCCTGTGCGAGGGTGAAGGCCGAGACCCCGGAGCTGAACCAGCCGTGATAGTTGGTGTTGGCGATCGCACGCAGCAGCGCCTCACGAGCCGGCTCGGTGAGCGTCCATCCGAGCTGGTGCGCCGCCGCGAACGCGGCGAGGTCGCCGTCCGTGCACGCCCGTGCCAGATTCTCCAAGTCCAGGAGCGGGATTGTCATGGAATGCTCAGAGGGTCGCTTGCGAGCTGGGCCCAGGTCAACGCGCCCGCTTTGGGGGCAGAATCAGCCCCCGTGGACCTGTGCGGCAGGCGGCCGTAGCATGCAGGGCCCATGGCGACCAACGAACTCGAGCCCCAGGAAATCGAAGCGTTCGCGCGCGGCCTCTGGTACCTCGCCACGATCGATGGTGAGGCCCATGAAACCGAGCAGAAGCTGATCCGCGAGTTCCTCGCAGAGACCGGCAACCCGACCGGCTGGGAGCCCAAGGGCATCGATCCCGACTTCGGCCCGCTCGACGTCGCCAACGCGCTCGAGAGCACCTTCCTGCGCCGCGTGTTCATGAAGGCCGCGATCGCGCTGGTCCACGCCGACGGCGTCTACACCGACAACGAGCGCCGCGCGGTCGGTGTGTTTGCCGAGACCTTCGGGTTGAGCCACACGGAGTTCGGCGCGCTCGAGCAGGCAGCCAAGAAGATCGACCTCGCGGCCAGCTGAGCCGCCGCGCGAGCGAGAAATCAGCACCCGGAATCAACAGGCGTCCGTCCGGTTCGGGGCCCCGGCCCTACCCAAGCCCGACCGACAGACCCGACCCCCGACCCCCGAGCAAGACCAGGAGCAGGCAAATGGGACGTTTGATGGACTTCATCCGAAGTGAGCTGATCGAGATCATCGAGTGGCTCGACGACACCAACTACACGCTGGTCTGGCGCTTCCCCGACAAAGACCACGAGATCAAGAACGGCGCCAAGCTGGTGTGTCGACAGGGCCAGGCGGCGGTGCTGGTCAACGAGGGAGTGATGGCCGACGTGTTCGGCCCCGGCACCCACACCCTCTCGACCCAGAACGTCCCGATCCTGTCGACGCTCAAGGGCTGGAAG
>CBFGLP010000604.1:0-4422 GCA_965649595.1 uncultured Myxococcales bacterium
GTCTGGACCGGGATGATCCACGCGAAGCGCTCGGCGTCGCCCTCGTACTGAATCTGGATGTGCGCCTCGGTGTAGTACTGCGGCTGCGAGGTGTCGATCCAAAACAGGATGTTCTCCCCGGTCTGATCGACGGGCATCACCTGCGGACCGGCGTCGCAGAAGGTGCCTCCACAGGCGTCGGCTGGCTCGGGCGCGAGCGTGGCGAGGGCCGCGGTGATCGGCAGCGTCAGCAGGGCGGCGCGACGAAGGAGAGTGCGGGGCATGGTGGACCTCGTGGGGTGTACCCGAGCGGTGAGAGATCGATCAGTGCGTCTCGCGTCGGCGACCCCGGTGGACCCAGGCGATCCCAAACAGCGCGATCATGGTCAGCAGCGCCTCGGCGCGCACCCGCTCGAGCGCGCAGTTGAACCCCTGCGGCCCCTCGAGGCGGTCGCGGTTGTGGTCGTCGAGCAGCTCGTCGATCGTCGTGGTGTTGTCCTGCTCGACCTGCGGCGGGCCCATCAGCGGGACCAGCTCGATCCGCTCGGCCGCGGGCAGACCTTCGATCGTTGGCGTGTTGCTGTTGCCGTCGAGCGCGACCACGCGACCATCCGGCAGCTCGACCCAGTCGGCGCCCTCGCACGCGAACACTTGGGTGGCCGACCAGTCGTTGTCGACCGGCGGCAGGCTCTCGGTCTCGTGGAAGAGCGGATCCTCGAGCATCTCGTGTGGCGAGAGCAGCGTGAACAGCCGGGTCAGGTAGCTCGAGCTCGACATCATGTCGACCGCGTGCTCGCCCGGCGCGGCGATCCGCTCCTCGAAGTCGGCCGCGAACCCTGCCGCCGACCAGGCGACTGGATCGATCAGGTCGACGTAGCAAGACAGGCACGACCAGAACTCGAAGGGATCGACCCCGACCGGGACCGGAAGGTAGGTCTCGAGCAGCGGGCGGACCTGCAGGTGGTTGAACGTGCACTGGTTCTCGCCAGCGACGGTGCAGCTCATCAGGCCCTGCGCGGTCAGCTGGGCGACCACGTCGACCGGCTCGATCTCGGCGTACGCGCTCGAGTCCCACGCGGGATCGTCGACGCCCGAGGTCGAGACGATCGCGGAGGTGCCCGCGTACTCGGTGACGAACGCTCGCCCGCCGGCCTCGTCGATCGCCAGCGACACGACCTCGAGATAGCTGGCCGCCGCACCGCCAACCCAGTCGATCCGGGCCGGGTTGATCACCACGTGCGGCCAGTTCGTCGGGGCGGCTCGCGTCTCGCCCAAGAAGAACGTCCGGATCGCCATGTCGTCGACCGCGGCGATCCGGGTCAGCTTGATCGGGACACAAGGCTCGATCCCGGGGTAGCGGATCGCTAGCGGATGGATCTCGTCGACGTCGGCGCCGCCGCGCAGCTTGACGGCCACGAATACGAAGCCGTCTTGCAGGTACTCGTCGAGGATCGGAGGGGCGTCGGGGTCTTGCGCGTAGCTGTTCGTGTCGAGCCAATCGACGATCTCGTCGATGGTGTCGCCGGTCAGCACGACGTACTCGAACGCGCCCGCGAAGCCGCGATCGAGGATCTCGGGGCCGCCACCTTCCTCGCCCGCGTCGCCGCCATCGTCGCCGACCTCGTCGTCGCCAGCGAGCTGGATGCTGCCGGCGTCCTCCATGGCACACAAACCAACCCCGCCGCCGTCACCACAGTCCTCGAAGCGGGTCTGCAAGGTGAAGGTCGGCACGGTCGCGGACAGCAGGTTGTCGAACAGCGCCTGGTTGCCGACCAGCACCTCGGGCACCGTCTGGACCGGGATGATCCACGCGAAGCTCTCGGCGTCGCCCTCGTATTGGATCTGGATGTGGGCCTCGGTGTAGGGCTGCTCGGGATCCGAGTCGTCGATCCAAAACAGGATGTTCTCGCCGGTCTGGTCGACGGGCATCACCTGCGGACCGGCGTCACAGAAGGTGCCTCCACAGGCGTCGGCGCGCTCGGGCGCGAGCGTGGTTAGGGCCGCGGCGATCGGTAGCGTGAGCAGGGCGGAGTGACGGAGGATCGAGCTGAGCATGACGGCTAGTCCAGAGAGTGAGCCGAGTTTCTCAGACCCGTCCGCGGCTGCCACGCGACATTGTTGCCATGGGTCCAACACGCGTTTTCGGGCCCCAGACAGCGATCCGCGGTCAATTGGCCGAATGCACGCGGACGAGCTCCAGGCCCTCGCGCAGGTCGGCGGGGCTGCGATAGCGAGCGGCGAGGTCGACGATCAGGCAGCGCTTGTGCTCGGGAGGGGCGCCGAAGATCACCGGGCAGACTTGGTTGTCACCTTCGACGAACCAACCTCGCTCGTCGCGATCATGACCATGCACGACGATGCTCAGGTCGAGCCCGGCGCGAGACAGCTGCGTGAGCAGGCGAGCCGTGACCTCGCCGCGCTGGCCGTAGTCGGTCAGCAGGCTGCGGAGGATCTCGCGACGATCCGGATCGGCCTCGTGGCGTAGATCGATGCCGTCGAGCTGGTCGAGCGAGCGCCAGTGATCGCTGGGCGAGCCGTGGGTCAGCAGCAGCCCGCAGGGGGCGGCGAGCGCCAGGTAGGCGCCCTCGAAGAGCGCGAGCAAGCGCGCGTGCTGGTCGGGTGAGAGCCGGGCCTCGAGCGCCGCGACCTCGTCGTCGTGGAACTTGCGCGTATGCGGCCCGCCGACGTGGCCGTGGTCATGGTTGCCGAGCACATAGTGGATCCGCTCGGGGAAGCGCTCGCGCAGCTCGAAGAGCGCGTCGATCAGCGCGGGGCTCTCGTCGGCGAAGTCGTAGAGCTCGCGGTTGCGCGCGCGGGCGGCCTCGCTCGGTCCGTGCACGAGATCGCCGAGCAGCACCCAGTAGACCTCGTCGGGGTGCTCGGCTCGCTCGCGCAGCGCGAAGAAGCGCTCGCGCAGGCGCTCGAAGTCGGCCCGGTTGCCGTGCAGGTCGGTCGAGATCAACGCCGTCCCGCGCTCGGGCAGCATGCGGACTCGCTGGACCGACCCGCTCATTCTTCCGAGGACTAACCCTAGCGGGAAAGCCCGCGGAGCGGGCGAACAATCATTTGTCGTGAACGGGGACTAGGTGAACGCCGACAACCCAGTCAGCGCCCGGCCGATCGCCAGCGTGTGGATCTCGTGCGTGCCCTCGTAGGTGAACACGGTCTCGAGGTTGCAGACGTGCCGCATGATGTGGAACTCGCCCATGATGCCGTTGCCGCCCAACATCGAGCGAGCCGTGCGGGCGGCCTCGAGCGCCATGCGAACGTTGTCGCGCTTGAGGTAGCTGACCTGGACGGGATCGAGCTTGCCGTCCTGCTTGAGCCGGCCGAAGTGGTAGGCGAGCAGCAGGCCCTTGCCGATCTCGTTGTGCAGCTCGACCAGCTTTTGCTGGGTCAGCTGGAAGCCCGCGATCGGGCGATCGAACTGGACGCGCTCCATCGTGTAGCGGCGGGCTCGCTCGTACACGCTCATCGCGGCTCCGATCGCGCCCCAGCCGATCCCGTAGCGCGCCTGGGTCAGGCAGCTCAGCGGACCCTTGAGCCCTTGCACACCGGGCAGCAGGTTCTCTTTGGGGACGCGGACGTCGTCGAGCACGATCTCGCCGGTAATCGACGCGCGCAGGCTCAGCTTGCCGTGCGTCTCGGGCGTCTGGAAGCCCTGCATCCCGCGCTCGACCACGAAGCCGCGGATCACCGGGGTGTTGCTGCCGTGATCGAGCGTCTTGGCCCACACGACGGCGACGTCGGCGATCGGGCTGTTGGTGATCCACATCTTCTGCCCGTTGAGCACGTAGTCGCCGTCGGGCCCTTGCTGCTTGGCGTGCGTGCGCATCGAGCCGGGGTCCGAGCCGGAGTTGGGCTCGGTCAGGCCAAAGCATCCAATCAGCTCGCCAGCGGCCATCTTGGGCAGCCAGCGCTGCTTTTGAGCCTCGCTCCCGTACGCCCAGATCGGGTACATTGCCAGCGCGGTCTGGACCGAGCAAAACGAGCGGATGCCCGAGTCCTGCCGCTCGAGCTCGAGCATGATCGTGCCGTACGCGACCGGGTTCATGCCCGCGCAGCCGTAGCCCTCGAGCGAGCAGCCCAAGAAGCCCATCTCGGCGAACGCGGGGATCAGCTCGCGCGGGAACGTCCCGGCCTCGTAGTGCTTCTCGATGACCGGCGCGATGTTGGCCTCGCAGAACTCCCGCGCCGACTTCCAGGTCAGCTGCTCGTCCTCGCTGAGCAGGTGATCGATGGTCAGCAGGTAGGGCCGCGCGTCGGTGGACATCGGGGAATCGATACCACGAGCGCTAACAGAGCCGATGAGAGTTTTCGTTCTGCGCGGGCGCACGATCGCGGTGGCTGCGGCGTTCAGCGCGGGCGGGGACGCGCAGACGACTCGTGCGCCGAGCGGCTCAGTCCTTGTTCTTGTCGTCGTCCTTGTTCTTGTCGTCGTCC
>CBFGLP010000605.1:0-4351 GCA_965649595.1 uncultured Myxococcales bacterium
GGCGGAGTCTCGCGGATCGGCAACGAGCTCGATTGTGAGAGCCTGACTTTGGTCGAGCACTGAAGGGCTTCGTCAGCCCGTCCGGGCTGACGGGCTCGTGCGAGCGTGGTGCAATGCGTCGCGGCGGTCTGGTGCCCCGTCATTGCGATAACCGTTGCGCTACTTGGAAATCCATCGCGCACACGCTCGCGTCGATTCGGGACCGCCGCGATCCATTGCCGCGCTGCACCGCTCCGCTAAGGTCGAAATTCGAGCGCGGCTTGGTGGCCGCGTCGACACGGAGCGAAGCCCCAGATGCGCACGTTCGCAGTCATGCTAGCAGCCCGTGGTGCAATGGGTCGTTTCGGAGCGTGCCGGGATGCGCAGCCGCGGGCGGCTGATTCAGATTGTTTCCGCAGCTGCGGAGGGCCGCTGGCAGGTCTGCTGGCAGCGTTGTCGATCGGTCTATTGGTTGGATTCGCGGCCCCGCACGCCGCCGCGTCCGATCACGACGATGCACCGGTCAGCACCGCCGACCCTGCCGCCGATCTCGGCGATCTCTACGCCTGGCACACGCCAGATCGTTTGACGATTGCGCTCACCTTCGCAGGCATGCAGGAGGCCGGTGGTGAGGGCGCCTGGGATCGCGATCTCCTGTATGGCATTCACATCGATCGCGACGCCGACGGCGTCGCCGACATCGACATCTGGATTCGCTTTGGTCAAGACGTGTTCGGGCAGTGGGGCGTACAGGTGAGCGGGCTCCCGGGCAGCGGGCCCGAGCCGATCGTCGGCCCGATCGACGCGGTGCTCGTGGCTGGCAAGCGGCGCGTGTTCGCCGGCCTGCGCGACGATCCCTGCTTCTTCGATCTCGATGGTTGGCAGGCGACCCTCGACACGCACACGCTCTTGTTCGACCCCACGCACGACAGCTTCGCGGGGACCAACGCGAGCGCGATCGTGCTCGAGCTCGAGCTCGCCGCGGTGGTCGAGGACGCCGAGTGGATCCAGCTCTGGGCGACGACCCATCGTCGCTGAGGAGGTCAGCATGCAGGTTTTCTCGTGGCTTCGATCGCTTCCAGTCCTCGCGCTCTCGCTCGCTGCTTGCGGTGAGGTCGAGCTGCCTCGCAGCTACGCGAGCGAGTCGAGCGAGCTGGACGTCGACGCCGGTTACCTCGAGGCGATCGAGTTCGACGACGAGTGCGAGCGCCACCAACCGAGCGGGTATTGCTTCGCCAACGACCTGCCGGGTCGCTACGTGCAGATCGATCGGCTCGGCATGCCCGGCGTCACGACCTTGCTGATCAGCTCGAGCGACGCCTATAACGAGGCCGGGCTGGCCGATGACCTCGGCGCGGTGTTCCTCGAAGAGATCACGCAGAACCTCGCCGCGCTGCAGTTCATGCTCGCCGACGACATCGTGGCGCTCGGCCTGCAGCCCTGCGCGCTCGCGCAGTGCGTGCTGCATGTCGGGCCGCTGGTGATCCCCGACACGCTGCGGCTGCACCCGATCGGCAAGGCGAAGTTCCCCAACGGGCGCCAGCTCGACAGCCCGGTGTTCGACGTCATGTTGGCGCACATGCTGCTGGACCCCTGGGCGGATATCCAGGGGCCCTGGGTGTTCATCGGGGTGCTGAACCCGACGAGCAACGACGTGCCCTTCTCGGACGAGTTTCCTTATCTAGCCCCGCCGCACTAGCGCTCGCGCCCGGCGACCAGCGGGTACGCGATCCCGGCCAGCGCCGCGCCGACGATCGGCGCGACCCAGAACAGCCACAGCTGCTCGAGCGCCCACCCACCGACGAACACCGCGGGCCCGGTGCTGCGAGCCGGGTTGACCGAGAGGTTGGTGAGCGGGATGCCGATCAGGTGGATCAGCGTGAGCCCGAGGCCGATCGCGATCGGGGCCAACCCGGACGGCGCGCGCGAGTCCGTCGCGCCCAAGATGATGAACAGGAACATGAAGGTCAGCACGACCTCACCCGTGAGCGCGGCGGTCATCGAGTAGCCGCCGGGGCTGTGCGAGTCGAAGCCGTTGGCCGCGAAGCCGCTCCCGACCAGATCGAAGCCGGACTTGCCCGAGGCGATCAGCGAGAGCACGCCGGCCGCCGCGAGGGCGCCGAGCACCTGCGCGGCGATGTAGGGCGCGAGGTCCTTGCCCTCGAAGCGCTTGGCGATCGCCAGGCCGATCGACACGGCCGGGTTGAGGTGGCAGCCCGAGATGTGACCGATCGCGTAGGCCATGGTCATGACCGTGAGGCCAAACGCGAAGGACACGCCCAGCCAACCGATCTGATGACCGGCCAGCACCGCTGCACCGCAGCCGCCGAACACCAACCAAAACGTCCCGATGAATTCCGCGCTCGCTCGCTTGCCGATGCTCATGATGAAAGAGTCTCCCTCGAATTGTGCTGGTGTCGTGTACCTTCGGCGGCAGGACGATTCACCGCCGCGAATCCCACGATCGTCATGAGGCCCGAGCCCGGCGCTCGCGTCGACACTTTTTGTCTGGCAGGCCAGGCTTTTTTGGCGCGAACCGACCTGCGCGGGCCCAGCCTCTCGCTTCGTGTCGGTCGCCGCTCGGCTCGAGCCTTGTTATGTACGCGGTGCCCATGACCGACCCCGATCGATCCGGCCTACCGCCCACCGGCCTACCGCCCACCGGAGCTCGCGTTGCCCCGGTCACGCGGGCCGAGTGGCAAGCCCGAGCCGAGCGAGAGCTGGAAGGACGGCCGCTGGACTCGCTCACGCGGCCGTCCCCGGAGGGCATCCCGATCCAGCCGCTCTACCTGCGCGACGACGTGGCCGGGCTCGATCTGGAGAGCCTGCCCGGACGTTTCCCCTACCTGCGAGGACGTACAGCAAGGGGACCCGCGACGGGACAGGGCTGGTGGAGCGTGCAGGAGTACCGGCACGCCGAGCCGGCGCTCGCCAACGCGGCCGCGCGGGCCGACCTCGAGCGGGGCGCCCACGCGTGCTGGTTCGTATTGGACCGCGAGCTGCAGTCGGGGCGCGAGGTCGGCACTCGTGCAGACGGTCTGATCATCGATCCCTCCGAGCAGCTCGGCGTGCTGCTCGAGGGCATCGATCCGACGCGCACGCCGGTGTTCTTCGAGGCTGGCCTGCTCGCTCCGGCCTGCGTCGACGCGCTCGACGAGTGGCTCGACGAGCGCGACCTCGTGCCCGACGAGCGCCTGCCCGCTGGCCCGGCTCGCGGTGGCGTCGTCTATGACCCGCTCTCGCCGCTGGTCCGCGGTGGCTCGATCGAGCGGAGCCTCGACTCGTTGCTCGGCGAGCTGCTCGATCGAGTGCTCGGTACGCCCTTGGGCCTGCTCGGCGTGTCGACGGCGCCCTACCACGAGGGCGGCGCGAGCGATGCCGAGGAGCTCGCGCTGGCGCTGTCGACCTGCGCCGAGTGGCTGCGCCGCGGCGAGGCGTTCGGGCTCTCGCCCACCGACCTCGCCCCCGCGCTGATCTGGACGCTGCCGATCGGCAACGACCTGTTCGCCACGATCGCCAAGCTGCGAGCCGCTCGCGTGCTGTGGGCCAAGCTCGCTCGCGCTTGCGACCTCGGCGAGGAGCTGCAGTCGGTGTGGATCCACGCGACGCCATCGCAGCGGACGTGGACTCGTCACGCGCCTTGGGTCAACTTGCTGCGGGGGACCGTGGCCAGCTTCGCCGCGGCGGTCGGTGGTGCGGACGCGATCGCCAGCGCGCCCTTCGACGGGCTGTGCGGGCCCGAGGGCAGCGAGCTCGACGGGCTCGGTCGCGGCAGCGACCTGGGGCGGCGGCTAGCGATCAACACGCAGGTGATCCTGCGCGAGGAGGCGCAGCTCGGCCGCGTGATCGATCCTGCGGGCGGGAGCTGGTACGTCGAGGCCCGCAGCGACGCGCTGGCCCGGCTCGCGTGGGATCGCTTTCGCGAGCTCGAAGGTCGCGGCGGCTTGATCGCGGGTCTGCAAGCGGGCGCGATCCAAGCCAGCGTGGCCGCGAGCGCCGAGCGGCTGCGTCAGCAGGTGGCCACGCGCAAGCTCGCGATCACGGGCGTGAGCACCTGGCCGGTGCTCGACGAGCAGCCGACTCCGCAGCAGGGCGCCAACGAGTTCTCCGAGGCGCCCGATCTGACCCTGCCCTCGCCCGTGGTCGCGCCGGCCGAGATCGTCGCGATCCCGCGGCTGCGCCTCGCCGAGCCGTTCGAGCGGCTGCGCGACGCCAGCGACGCCTGGGCACGCGAGCATGGGGTGCGGCCGCGGATCGCCGCGATCAACCTCGGCACGCTCGCGCAGCACCAAGCTCGCACCGACTTCTCTCGCAACCTGTTCGCCGCAGCGGGCATCGAGCTGGTCGAGCTCGATGGCGCCGAGCAGGCGCT
>CBFGLP010000606.1:0-4530 GCA_965649595.1 uncultured Myxococcales bacterium
ATCGGTCAATCGGCTGGCCCGGCTCCAAACCGTTCGACCAAGAGCTATGGTGACTGCCTCGGGCATCTTGCCACCCTCGTCGAGAGCCAGCCGGTCGCTCGAAGGCCCGCGTCTCTCCGAACTGCTGCGTATTGCCATCGCATCTGGGCAGCGATTCCCATGCCATCCGGTCAGCATCCTGCTAGGCCCCACTTCCGCGGAAGCACCCTCCTGGCGCCCAGCGTCGAGCGCGGCCATCACTGCCTCCCATGTCCATACGCGCAGAGGCTATCCTCGTTCGAACACTGCCATTCCTCCTGCGCAAGGATAAATTGTGCCATCCTGCACAACACTCACCACAAAACAAGATCATGAGCGACGAAGAGCAGGAAATCCACGACACACTTCGACGAATGGCACAGCAAGGCGCGACCTTCTGTGAACTAGTCGACTTTCTTCATGAGATAGGCATAAAGGCGCATTCTGCGAAAGAGGTGCTCGCCAAGGCGTTCAGCATGTCGTTTCGCGATGCGATCGGCATGGGTGCTCCTTGGCCATCTCGTGAACTCCCTCCTGACGTTCAGGAAACGATCAACAGGCGAATGCACCATTTCATTCACCGCGAATGAATTTAATTCGGTTCACAGCTGTTGGCAATCACCGCCAAGCGCGGGATTCCGAGCAGCGGCGGTCGGCGTTCCTGGGCCCCGAGAGGGACAGGCGTACCCGAGACTCGGTCCTCTCCGAGCGCGGAATTCCGACCAGCATCCGCTCCTCGGTCATCCAAAAAAGCAGAAATCGCGGCAGCATCGTGCCGCGATTGCTTCGACCCTTGCCCGAGCGCCGAGGAGCTGCTGTGGTTGGTGCGAAGCGAAGCGTCTTACGCCAGCGGCAGGCTCGACGAGGACTTCGATCGCAAGTTCGTGTTGGAGGTTGTCAGCAAGTGGGCAGAGCCGAGCGCAAAGTTCCGAGAGCTGCAGGCCGGGTACATCGGTGGCGAGAGCGTCGATGCTTTGCGAGTGGAGAACGTGTTCTATGAGGCGCTCGGCGAGGAGGGCGTGAACCTCGACGAGGGCTGGGCGGGCGCGAGCGCGACCTTGTTTGGCACTGACACCTCTGCGATCGCGGCGGAGGACCTCGACGAGTACGTGCGAAACCTGCCCGAGGAGGAGCGACGCGAGCTGGCCAAGGCAGTCATTGCCCGCTTCTCGAACAGCAAGCAGCTGGAGGCGCTCGCATCTGCGCCGGACACCCGTCGTGCCCTCGCCACCCTGGGTCAGTCGCTCGGCAAGCTGACAGGCTCCCAGCACGGTGCCGTGTGGGCGACCGGCCTCGACCCCACGGGGTTGCTCGAGGAGTACGCCATGCTCGAGACCGATCAGAAGTTCGAGCAGCAGTTCCTGCTCAAGATCGTCAAGGCGATGGCGAAGACCGAGGAGGCCCGCTACGCGATTCCGGGCGTGGATGGCTCGTGGGGACGTGAAGTCAACGTCACGACCAAGGTCGATGGGACGATCAGCGTATTCCTCAACGGGGATCACGAACACTACGCGAAGGATCGGCCCTATTTCCAATCGCACCCGATTCAAACATTCTACGAAGTGCGGCCCGAGCGGAACGTCGATGTGGTCTACCCCGGTGATCGCATCGTACGCGTGCCAGCTTTTTGGCTCGTTCGACTCTCCGAGCTCTCCGCTCAGCAGGCGGTCAAGACCGGGGTGGTGGTCGCTTCGATCGTTCTTGGCCCCGAAGAGCTGGCCCTTTATGGAGTGGCCAAGGGTGCCAAGGTCATCAACAAGGCCAGGACTGCGCTTACCAAGGGTGAACGCGTGCTCGAGACGGCGGATGATGTCGTCGGCCATCTGGATGAAGCGGCGGCGCTCGAGCGCGGAGTGGATGCCACCGACGAAGCCGTCGACGCTGGCAGGACCTTGAGCCCGCGCGAAGTGGTCGAGCAAGGCACGGCGGCAGAGTTCAAGGTCGCCGGCGAAAGCCACCACGTCTACTTCGCTCCAAATGTTGGCGGCAAAATTGAACTGCAGCTGTGCAGCCGAAACTGCGCCGCGCTTCGCGACAAAGTCACCGAGATGCTCAAGGCAGTGCCCGAAGGGCACGCCGCGCGAAAGGAATTGAAACAGATTCTCGACGCCACCGAGAGGGTGCTGGAAGACCTCGACGCCAACATGCTCACGCTCGGGGCAGCGGATGCCCGGGCCGAGCGTATGGCGAAGCAGCTCGAACTCCTGTCCAAGAAGTACCCTAAATACATCGATCCAAACGTTGTCACCTATGAAAGTCGCGTTCAGCGATGGAATACCGTTTCGCAGCACAGTAACGAGATCGCGAGCGAGCTCAACAAGTTCGACAGCACTGCGAACTTCACAGCCGATGAAGTCGACGCAATGATCGCAGCTTGGGATGATGCGAAGCACGGCGCTGAAGGTCATCAGGCGCTCAACTTGCTGGAGAATGCACGATATGGCGATCTGACGCCGGAGCAAGCAAGGGAGCTCGCCAAGATAATACGAGAGCCGGGCGGTGGCGGCCCAACCATCAACACGCGGCTGCAACAAATCGCTGCCCACGTTGACGATGCGACCCTCAACCGTCTCCTAGCCCACACCCAGAATCTCGACGAACTCGAAAATTTGCTTCGCAAGATCGACCCCGCGCGCCTCAGTAGGTTGCTCCATGGCGCCGGCTCACCCGGCAACCTGTTTGCCATCTTCGATCGCATACCGTCGATGGCTATCTTCGATCATTTGGCCACCGCCTACAAGGGCGACATGGTTGTCCTTGCGGCCCACTTGGCTGCTTTGGGCAACGATGCTTCCGCTGGTGTGCGACTCGAGAAGATGGTCGCCCTTGTCGGCGATACTACATTTTCAAAGTTCGTGAGTATCGACCCCGCTGCCTTGGCCAAATTCGAGGCGCTCGCGACCGACGGTTCTACAGGCAGCGCGGCCTTCGCTCGGCTCTCCAGTGGCACATACAATGCTCATGAGCTCAATAAGCTCGGCTCGCTCGACGTTACCACCCTCAAGAATCTCGCGGACATCCCCGACCACGGCAATTTTATCTTTGTCACCAAGACCATCGGCGAAGCGCCGTTGAGGAATCTCGGCCAACTCAGCGGAGCCGAGATCTCCCAGCTAGTGAACCGCCTTACGAAGCGCCCTGCTCGACTAACGACCATGGGATCGCTGACCGCCTCCCAGTTGCGAGCTTTCCTAGGCATTACGTCGGACACCACCCTGCTCAAGTTCTCGGACCTTACGTCGACCGAGCTCTCTACCTTCGCCGCGCTAACGCGTGCGGAGCTTGAAAACTTCGCTCTCGTCGACCTAGCAGGCCTGCGACGACTATCGGCGCTGTCATCACCGACGTTGTCGTCGTTCGTCCGGCTCGGACCGTCAGAGCTCGCCGCGTTCAGTCGCCTGTCCAACTCGCAGGTGGCCACTTGGTCTCGCGTCCAAAACTCGACTCTGACCCGGCTAGCCAGCCGAGATACTTTTACCCTAGGCAAGCTTGCGGATGGCGCCGATGCACCCGGGCTTGACCGCCTCGCTGGATTGTCAGATGCTCTCGTGCGCGAGCTCTCGCTGCTGTCGCCAGCAGCTATGCGACGCCTCTTGCAGCTTCCCCCCAACCAGCTGATCAAATTCGAGGGCATGACCGGCTTCCACATCGAGCGTCTCGCGCAACGCACCCCCGGTGAGCTCGAGACTCTCGCTGCCGCGCGGACTAAAGATGAACTGCTCGTTGAAGTGGGCGACACTGTCACTGATCGCAACAAAGCCGACGCAGACGTTCGCCTCCTCGACAACACCGTGACAAACCCCAACACCAATCGTCCTCGGGGTCATGCGTCCGATCACGCAGCCCGCACTTCTCAATCCTCTCCCGGCGGCGTGTCGGCTGTCGAAATACGCCTCCGAACTGGCCGCACACCCAGTAACGTACCAGGGCCTCGGCCTCCAGATGTTGGCGTCTTTGCCTCCGACGCAGCGCAAGTCGAGGCTGCTCGTCTTGGCGAGGCCAAGCTGCAAGCTGAGATCCAGGCCGGCAATGTTCTCGGGCCCAACGGGCGGCACGAGTTCACCATTCAAATGAACGGCGTCGGCTACAGCTACAAAGTCGAAGGCGGCAGCGTCGATGCGTCCGGTAATCTGGTGGGAGGCACACTCGTCGAACGCCAAGTCGACTCGTTCATTATAGTTTACGAGGCGCACGCCCATCCGATGCGTCAGCCCCCCTTGCTCTCCGACTACTTCATCGTTACGATGTTTCCAAAGGCGCCATAGGATCTCCGCCCATGTCCGTGCTCGAAGACTTCTCCGCCCTCTACACCGCCATCACGGGTAACGAGCCCGGCGATAGGCTCGCCGCTGCGGTCCGCGAAGCCTGCGACATGTCTGGCCGTGAAGATGATGATTTTCCGTCGTTTCTCCGACAGGCCGCCATCGATCTCGCCGACCGACGCACCCGCGAGCCGACCGAAATCGTGGAGCGTGACCGCAGTTTCGCCTGGCTTCTCCAATATCTCTCGCC
>CBFGLP010000607.1:0-1788 GCA_965649595.1 uncultured Myxococcales bacterium
AGCTCGTCGCGGCTGGTGAACTGCCCGGTGACCGGGTCCTTCTTGCGCGGGACGCCGGCCGTGATCACCACGACGTCCGATCCGGCGGTCTCGGCGTAGTCCTGCGTGCCGACGATCGCGAGGTCGAAGCCCATCGCCGGGGCCGACTCGAGCAGATCGAGGGCCTTACCCTGGGGCACGCCCTTTTGAATGTCGACGAGGACGACGTCGCCGAGGTGCCGCGTCGCGGCCCAGTGGGCGGTGGTGGCTCCGACGTTTCCAGCTCCGATGACGGTGATCTTGTTGCGGCGTGACATGGGGCCTCGTGCGGCGCGGGTATACCGGCCTGCTCGCCGTGCCGTCCATAGGCTCTTGAGACCCGGTCGCGCGTCGGCGACAACCCTCGCGTGAGCCAGCCCCCGAAGCTCGCTACCTCGCTGATCCATCCCGACTTCGACCCCGCGGTCGAGCCGAGCTCGCGCGCCAGCACGGGTGCCAACGCGGGAGTCCACGGCACCTCGCCGGTGATCGATCGCAGCAGCACGTTCACGCTCGAGGGCCCCGGCGGCGACGCGCTGGCCAGCGGCGAGGGCCTGCGCGACCACGACGTCTATGGGCGCTTCGGCGCCCGCACGCAGCGCGAGGCGGCGCGGCTGGTCGCGCGGGTCGAGGGAGGGGAAGCCGCGCTGCTGACCGCCTCGGGCATGGCCGCGATCGCGACCGTGCTGCTCACGATGGTCCCGGCGGGCGGGCGGATCGCGTGCGCTCGGGTGGTCTACGGCGGGACCGAGTCGCTGCTCGCCCACGAGCTCGCCGAGCGCGGGGTGACGGTCGAGCGCTTCGACGCGCGCGACGTCGCGAGCCTGATCCCGCTGCTCGAGCCGAGCGCCGGACGTCGACCCCTCGACCTCGTGTGGGCCGAGTCGATCGCCAACCCCCTGCTCGAGGTCGCCCGGATGGCCGACATCGCCAGCCGTTGCCGCGCGGCCGGGGTCCCGCTCGCCGTCGACGCGACCTTCGCCGGCGGCATCGCCCAGCACCCGCTCGCGCTCGGGGCCACGGTCGTGGTCCACAGCGCGACCAAATACCTCAACGGCCACAGCGACGTGATCGCCGGGGCGATCATCGGCAGCGAGGCGGTCGTCGAGCGCTGCTTCAAGACGCTCGTGCGGACCGGCCCCTGCCTCGCTCCGGACGCGGCGTGGCTGCTGCAACGCGGCCTGCGGACGCTGCCGCTTCGCTGGGCGCGGCAGTGCGAGAGCGCGGCGATCTTGGCCGATCGCCTGGTCGAGCACTCGGCCGTCGGAGCCGTGCACTGGCCGGGGTTCGACACCGCGGTCATGCGCAGCGCCCCGCTGACCAGCGCTGGGGCGATGCTGGCGTTCGAGCTCGCGGACCTCGACGCGGTCGAGCGGGTGCTCGCGCGGGTACGGCTGTGCAGCCACGCGACCAGCCTCGGCGGGCTCGAGACGCTGCTCTGCTCGCCGGCGAAGACCAGCCACGCGTCGCTAGCTCCGGCCGAGCGGCGGGCTCGGGGGATCGCGGACGGGTTGATTCGGGTGTCGGTCGGGATCGAGGATCCCGACGACATTTGGACGGACCTCGAGCAGGCGCTCGATTCATTGGGCTGATGGATTCGAACACGTCTGCACATCCATGATTATCGCGAGATCCTGGATTGGGAGACTCGATCGCAGAACGGGGGCAATGCACGGGGAGGCCTTTTTGATCCTGGAGAGCGCTCCCTCCTCGAACAGTGGCTCCCCGGGGCGCTGCGCGCGGGCGAGTTAATTTGGAGACCTGCGCTCG
>CBFGLP010000608.1:0-1709 GCA_965649595.1 uncultured Myxococcales bacterium
CACCGCCCACTCGGTCAACATCAAGGAGCGCCTCGACTTCTCGTGTGCGGTGTTCGACGCCGGTGGGCAGCTGATCGCCAACGCCCCGCACATGCCCGTGCACCTCGGCTCGATGGGCGCGAGCGTGCGGGCGGTGCTGGCTAACCGGATGGGGAGCGAGCGCGGGATTCATCCGGGTGACGCCTACGTCGTGAACGCCCCCTACAACGGCGGCACGCACCTGCCCGACATCACCGTGATCACGCCGGTGTTCGTGGCCGGCTCGGGCGCTGCTGCGTTTTGGGTCGCGAGCCGAGGCCACCACGCCGACATCGGCGGTATCACCCCTGGCTCGATGCCGGCGCACAGCCGGCACGTCGACGAGGAGGGCGTGCTGTTCGACGATTTTCTATTGGTCGATCGTGGCGAGTTTCGTCGCGCTGCCGTACGCGGCCACTTGTTGGCGAGCCGCTGGCCCGCGCGCGATCCCGACCAGAATCTCGCCGACCTCGAGGCGCAGCTCGCTGCAAATCACAAGGGCATGGTAGAGCTGCTGCGGGTCGTCGACGCGTGGTCGCTCGAGCGGGTGCAGGCGTACATGGCCCACGTTCGCCGCAACGCGGCCGCGTCGGTCTCGGCGGCAATCAAAAATCTCGCGGCGCAATGGGGTGATCGCAAGGTCGGCAGCTTTGAATATTCGCTCGATGACCAGAGCCGCGTGGTCGTGCGAATCGAGATTGCCGACGATCGCTGCATCGTCGATTTTACGGGCACTAGCCCGCAGCAGCCGAATAATTTCAATGCCCCCCGCGCCGTCTGTCAAGCCGCGGTCCTCTACGTATTTCGCACCCTCGTCGATAGCGACATTCCGCTCAACGAAGGTTGCCTGGATCCGATCGAGCTCATCATTCCTCCCGGATCCATGCTCGATCCCAAGCCGCCCGCTGCCGTGGTCGCGGGCAACGTCGAGACCTCGCAGGTCATCTGCGACGCTCTCTATGGCGCGCTCGAGGTCATGGCCGCCGCGCAAGGCACGATGAACAACATCACCTTCGGCGATGCCGAGCGGCAATACTACGAGACCGTCTGCGGCGGCTCGGGTGCCGGCCCGGGATTCGATGGCTGCGACGCCGTGCACACGCACATGACCAACTCGCGCTTGACCGATCCCGAGGTGCTCGAGGAGCGCTATCCGGTCGTGCTCGAGCGCTTCGAGATCCGGCGGGGCTCGGGTGGCCAAGGTCGCTGGCGCGGCGGAGACGGAGTCCGCCGGGTGCTTCGCTTCTTGGCACCCATGGAGGTGGTCGTGCTGGCGAACCGGCGCGTCGTGCCGCCCTTTGGGCTGATGGGAGGTCAGCCGGGGGCGCTGGGGAGGAACTGGGTCGAGCGGGCCTCGGGTGAGCGAGTCGAGCTGCCTGGCCGAGCTGCGATCGCCGTGCAGCCGGGCGACCGCTTCGTCCTCGAGACACCAGGCGGTGGCGGTTGGGGGGAGTGATGCGATTGGGTGCAAGGGAGTCTGGCGCGGGCCGACACGAGGGGCGTGACCAGCCACGACCTCCACGAGCCCAACCCGCACGATTCCGAGCCCGAACCCGACACGCCTGAACAAATGAAGTCGGCCCGCGGCCGAGCGGACCCCGATCCTCCGGAAGACCAGCCCCGTCCCCGCGGCGCCGTGCATCGGGGCATGGTCTCGCTGCTCCGGCGCTCGAAAGAGTGGCTCACCGGGC
>CBFGLP010000609.1:0-7087 GCA_965649595.1 uncultured Myxococcales bacterium
GAGCCCGAGCAGGTCGTCGAGTGCGAGCGCCTGCTCGCCGCGGTGATCGACAACGCCCCGATCCTCCGCGCGATGGCGGTGACCAGCTTCCGCGCCGCGTTCCTGCACCGGCCCGCGCTCTTGTGCATCCGCGACGGCGCATGGTTGCTGCAGGTCGAGCGGCGCAGCCATGACGTGGTGCTCGAGCGCTTCCCCTGGTCGTGGGAGTGGGTCAAGCTGCCTTGGATGGCCGATCCATTGCAGGTGGAGTGGTGATCGCGGGCGAGGTCGACCTCGACGAGCTCGAGCGCGAGCTGGCCTGGTTCACCCGGGTGCTCGATCTGCGCTTTCGCCTCTACTTCGTGCGCGAAGGCGACACCCCCGATCCCCGGACGCTCACCGACCTGCCGCCACCGGAGCTGCGCGACTCGAGCTCGCCCTACGCCCGCTTCGTCCGCGAGCAAAGCCCGAGCCTCGCCGAGCGCCTGGCCCTGATCCTCGCCTTGGTCCCGCACCTGCGCCCGCAGCTGCTCGACGTGTTCTTCAGCAAGAACGCGACCTTCGATCGCCGCTTCACCGAGTTTGGCGGCGCGTGGACCGAGGGTGAGTTCGAGCCGACCGGCGAGACGCTCGCGTTCGTGCTCGGCGGTGGCTCGCTCGCGGCCCGGGTCGCCGTCGGCAAGCTGCTCGACCCCGAGCACCCCTTCGTGCGCGAGGACGTCGTGCGGCCGGTCGTTGGTCAGCGGGACCAGCCGATCATGAAGGCGCCGCTGCGGATCTCGCCCGAGGCGCTGGCCCTGTTCACGCTCGGCCAGCGGCCTCGGCCCGCGCTCGGCATCGACTTTCCCGCCCAGCGGATCGAGACCTCGCTCGGCTGGGATGATCTCATCTTGCATCGAGTCACGCTCGAGCAGCTGCACGAGATCAAGACCTTCCTCGTGCACGGCGACACGCTGATGCGCGAGTGGGGCATGGCCGCGCGGCTGCGGCCGGGCCATCGCGCGCTCTTTCATGGCCCGCCGGGCACCGGCAAGACCATGACCGCCGCGCTGCTCGGCAAGCTGACCGAGCGCGACGTCTACCGGATCGACCTCTCGCTGGTCGTGTCGAAGTACATTGGCGAGACCGAGAAGAACCTCGCGCGGGTGTTCGACCGCGCGCAGCAGCGCGGCTGGATCTTGTTCTTCGATGAGGCCGACGCGCTGTTCGGCAAGCGCAGCGAGACCAAGGACGCGCACGATCGCTACGCCAACCAGGAGATCGCGTTCCTCTTGCAGCGGATCGAGAGCTTCGACGGCGTCGCGATCTTGGCCTCGAACCTGCGCGAGAACCTCGACGACGCGTTCACGCGCCGGTTCGAGACCGTCGTGTACTTTCCGCTCCCGCGGGCGCCCGAGCGCGCGCGGCTGTGGGCGCGAGGCTTTCCTGCCAAGGCACGATTGGCCAAGGACGTCGACCTCGAGGTGATCGCCCGCGACCACGAGCTGGCTGGTGGATCGATCATGAACGTGATCCGCCAGGTCAGCCTGGCCGCGATCGCCGAGGGTGAGCGGGAGATCTGCCGCGACGACATCGTCCAGGCGATCAAGCGCGAGCTGGCCAAAGAGGGACGGGGGAGCAAGTGATGAAGACCAGGACGATCGAGCCAACCCGGGCATCGCTGACCTCGGCGAACCAGGACCTCCAGCACGGGCGGGCGCTCACCCCTCCAGCCTACGGGATCGGCATGCTCGATCGCCCGCCTCGCGCCGAGGCGCTCGAGCAGGAGGCAGAGGCGATCGCCAGCAGCATCACCACGCCCTTTTGCAGCACTCGACTCGACTCGAGCGGCGGGCTCCCGAGCGAGATCCGGCAGCCGATGGAGGCCCGGCTCGGGCACGACCTCGGCGGCGTTCGATTGCATCGTGGCGGTGAGTCGGCGCGGCGAGCCGCCACGCTCGAGGCCGCGGCCTTCACCGAGGGCGGCGAGGTTCACTTCGGGTTCGCGCAGTATCGGCCGGACACCCTCGCCGGCTCGCGGCTGATCGCCCACGAGCTCACGCACGTGGTTCACCAGGCGCCCGCCAGCGTCTCGTCGAACTCCTCGGTCAGCGTCGGTGCGAGCCACTCGATTCAGTTCGCCAAGATCTCGGCCACCTATTCCGTGGGCCTGAGCAAGATGTTCAAGGCAAACCACCTCGCGGAGACCCTGGAAGACGCGCAGCAGGCCACCTTGGCGCGGACGACCGACAACAAGGCAGTGTTCGACAACACCGTCGTCGATTCGTCAGCGGACGATCTCAAGCAGGCGATTCGCGGAACCGATGATTCGAAGATCGACGAAAGCTACACTCGCTTGACGGTCGAGGGCCTGAGCTTCTGGCAGTTCACGCTCCGGCAAGGCGACGGCGACGCGCAGATCGATGAGACGACGCAGGTCGACGATGGCACGGTCGTGTTCAAGGTGTTCTTTCCCTTGGACGAGGACACGGACACCTACACGAGTTTGATCGTCACCGGCATCGAGTCGGCGGGCTGAGCCGAGACTGGTTGTCTGCGCCAACGTTGCCAACGCAACGACCGAACTCGACCGAAGGCCGCCCGGACTCATCTCCGAGATGGCCGAGAGGCCGCGAGGAGCCACGCCGGGGGTGGGGGATGCGGGACGGGCACGAGCAGCCGATTACCGGCGCCGAGCCCAGACCAACGCGACGGTCGGCAACTCGTCGTGGGGCTTGGTGTTCGTGGCGGTCGGAGCGGCCAATCGCGCGACGGGGGACGATCTGGAGCTCAATGCCGAATTGTGAATGTTTGCTGAGAGATGATCCAATCGAGAGTCTAGTTTTGTAATCGTAATCATAAAGGAGATCGATCGGGCGGCTCGTGCATTGCGGCCCGAGCCGCTTCGCGGGTGGGTATGCACGCTGTCCCAATCGGATTGCCAATCGATAGGTGAGGGCGACTGCGAACAGAATTCCGGCGGGAATTGTGGGTGCAAGCGTTAAATTGCGCTTGCGCCCACGGGTCGTTGTCTATAGCTTGGCAGCACGCTGGCCTGGCCATGAGTCGCACGTTTGTTGCGGCAGTGAGCCCTCTGTCGGATTAGCCCTTCAGCCGCGGGCGGCTGACGAAGCCCTATTCGTGGCCAGGCCGTCCCGGCGCGGGGCAGGCCCGGCTGATTGCAAATCTAGCTACGCTCACACCTCCAACCCCTGAGCGGGTATTCGGATTCATACGCAATGATCGGGCAAGTCCTCGAGTTCGTGCGCAAGCACGCTCATAACCATCTGTTGGCGATGTCCGACGGCGTATTGGAGGCGCCCGGGGAGGACCTGGTCCAGTTCCCGGTGCTCGACCAGACGGACATCTCGTTCAAGACGGGCACGATCTCGCTGGTCTTGGTGAACGTCGAGGAAGAGCGAGTCATGCGCGGGCCGGATCTCTATGCCCGCACCAACGAGAGCGGCGCACGCCAGGCCGTGAGCCCAGATCTCCGCTTGGTCCTCTACATGCTCTTCGTGGCTCGCTTCACCAACTATGACCAGACGTGGGATTGGCTGTCGAAGCTCATCACGCACTTTCAGAAGCACCGGGTCATCGACGCGCAGTCGGCCCCGGACCTGCCCGCCGGGGTGGAGCGGCTGGTGATGGAATTGGTGACGCTCAGCCAAACCGAGCAGACCGAGGTTTGGAGCGGCTTGCGAGCGACGCATCGACCCTCGCTCCTGTATCGGGTCAAGCTCGCGGCCTTCCATAGTCATGCAACCGGCCTCACCTCGGAGCTTGGGCAAACAGACATTGTGGTCGGGAGCAAGTCATGAAGTACCGGCGTCTGTTTTCGATCGAGGTGGAGCACGCGTTCTATCCCGACATGCCCTGCCGCGAGGTGAGCATCGAGCCGCGGTCGCCGCATCCGAGCGGGCAGCGAGCGCTGGACCGGTTTCGAATGATCGCCCGGCAGCGGCCCGGTGGGATCGAAGTGGCCACCTTGGTCGGCGCCGACGATCTGCCCGTCGTGACGATCCCCAATGATCTCGTGCTCGGCTTCGACATGCGCGTGAGCGGGCAGGACTTCTCGCTGTTCACCGATCTGACCGACTGGGCCGGGCTGGCGCAGCCGATCTATCAGATCGATCAAGACGACCTAGTGCTCGGCGACGAGGCTGGCCCCGACGCGTCGGCTCGACCTCACGACGTCAAGGCGGTGATCGAGATCGATGGAATCGCCGCGAGCTGGCTCGACACGCAACCAAAGAAATTCTCGGTCTCGTTCACGGCCAAGACCTACAACTGGGTCTATTACCTCGTGACCCACCAGACGGGGACGCCGAGCATCGTCAACCCGACTTCGCCGAGCTTCGGAGTCACCGAGCTGACCTCCGTGCAAGCGCTCGCGGACCCGATCGTCGCGGCAACGTTCGAGCGGATGTCGGATCCCGACCCCCCGAAGTGCTTCCGCCTCGTCTCGAGCCAGCCGATTCCGGCCTCGAAGCTCCCCCTGCGAAACCTCGAGCTTCATCTCGTGATCGACGCCGACCCGCTCAACGATGAGGTGCTGGTCAGCGAGCTGCCCAACCCCTCGCTCCGAAACCGTCAAGCTCCGCTCGTGCCCGGCGACCCAGACTCGTTGTTTCACGTCGTCGAATACTGAGCTCCACCCTAAGCCCCAATCCACGGAACACCATGCCCTCGTATCAGACCCCAGGCGTCTACGTAGAAGAGATCTCGTTGCTTCCGCCCTCGGTGGCGCAGGTTGCCACAGCGATTCCGGCGTTCATCGGCTACACCAAGAACGGCGGCGCGGCGGTAGAGGTCGCACAGATCAATAGCCTGCTCGAGTACGAGCAGCGCTTTGGCAAGGCCAAGACGACCGCGTTCACCATCAAGCTGGACGACACGCTCGATACCTACTCCGCGACGCCCGCATCGCCGATGTGGTACGCGCTCGATCTCTACTTCAGGAACGGCGGCGGGCGCTGCTACGTCGTCTCGGTCGGTAGTGACGGCAGCGCGGCGGCCAAGGCCGGGTTCCAGAACGGCTTGACCAAGCTGGAGAGCTACGACGAGCCGACCCTGATCGTGATGCCGGGCGCGGTGGCGCTGTCCGCCACGGATCACCACGATCTCTGCCAGCAGGCGCTCAGCCACTGCAAGAAGATGGGCGATCGCTTCGCGCTGCTCGACGTCGAAGACGTGGCGGCGGTCGCCGACGTCGACGACTTCCGCGGCGGGGTGACCTCGGCCCTCGACTATGGCGCGGCCTACTACCCGCACCTCGTGACCACGGCGGTGCACCAATATGACGAGGCCGAGGTCGACGTCGAGGTCCAGATCGATGGCGTGCTTCCGGAGGATCCTCCGCAGACCATCACCGTGTCGCTCGCGAACATTCGTACGGAGAAGACCGGCGATCCGCTGGCCCCGAACGAGCACTTCGACCTGACCCGCTATAACGCGATCAAGAAGCTGCTCAGCGAGCAGCGGGTCGTGCTTCCGCCGAGCGCCGCGATCGCGGGTGTCTACGCGCGAGTCGACCGCGAGCGCGGGGTCTGGAAGGCGCCCGCCAACGTCGGCGTGGCCGGGATCGCCAGCTTGACCCGCAAGCTCACCGACGCCGAGCAAGAGACGCTCAACATCGACACCACGGCTGGCAAGTCGATCAACGCGATTCGGACCTTCCCCGGTAAGGGCACGCTGGTCTGGGGTGCGCGCACGCTGGCCGGCAACGACAACGAGTGGCGCTATGTCCCGGTCCGCCGCCTCTTCATCATGATCGAGGAGTCGTGCAAGAAGGCGAGCGCGTTCGCGGTGTTCGAGCCGAACGACGCGACCACCTGGGCCAAGGTCAAGGGCATGATCGACAGCTACCTGCATGGGCTGTGGGAGCAGGGCGCGCTGCAAGGTGCCAAGCCCGAGGAGGCCTTCTACGTCCACGTTGGCCTCGGCAAGACGATGAGCCCGCAGGACGTCCTCGAGGGCCGAATGATCGTCCAAATCGGCATCGCGGCCGTACGTCCGGCCGAGTTCGTCGTGCTCCGATTCTCACACAAGCTGGCCACGGCCTGAGCCACGCATTCAACCGCGTTCAACCCGAACCCCGAGAGCACCATGCCTCCGTACAATACACCCGGCGTATACATCGAAGAGATCTCGACCCTGCCACCCTCGGTTGCGCAGGTCGCCACGGCGATCCCCGCATTCATCGGCTTCACCGAGCTCAGCGCAGCGACCAGCTCGGAGCCCGAGGTGGCGCAGATCAGCGACATGCTCGAGTTCGAGCAGCGCTTTGGCAAGGCCGATCCGACCGTGTTCACGGTCGACCCGGCCACCAACACGGTCACCCCCACGGGTGGGAGCGAGCCGGCCAGGCTGCTCTACTACGCGGTCAACCTGTACTTCAAGAACGGCGGCGGTCGCTGCTACATCGTCTCGATTGGGAACTACTCGGTCAGCATGGCCGAGGCCAACAAGGCCAACGTCGTCGACCTGTTCGAGATGGGCATCGACGCGCTGAAGCGCGAGGACGAGCCGACGCTCATCGTCATGCCAGAGGCGGTGAAGCTGCCCCAGGCCGAGTACGGAGGGCTCTGCCAGTACGCGCTGACCCACGCGAAGACGATGGCCGACCGGTTCGCCATCCTCGACGTGCGGATGGGCAACGTGGACAACGCCGCCTCGTTCCGTGGCCTCGTGACCAGCCACCTCGACTACGGCGCTGCCTATTACCCCTACCTCGAGACCACGTTGACGCATCACTACCTCGAGACCGGTGTGACGGTGACCGGGGCCGGGAACGGCGCGCTCAATACCCTCAAATCGAGCAAGACCGCGGTCTACAATCAGGTCAAGAAGCTGCTCGCCGAGCAGCGGGTCACCCTGCCTCCGAGCGCGGCGATCGCCGGAATCTACGCCCGGGTCGATCGTGAGCGCGGGGTTTGGAAGGCACCCGCCAATGTCGGGGTGTCCTCGGTCATCGGGCCGGTCACGCAGATCACCCACGACCAGCAAGAGACGCTCAACATCGACGCAAACACCGGAAAGTCGATCAACGCGATTCGGGCGTTTCCTGGCAAGGGCACGCTGGTCTGGGGCGCTCGCACCCTGGCCGGCAACGACAACGAGTGGCGCT
>CBFGLP010000610.1:0-2104 GCA_965649595.1 uncultured Myxococcales bacterium
GCGCTCGCGTGCAGCGACGACGGCCCGTCGGGCACGGACGAGGCCGATACCAGCGAGAGCGCCGACTCGCTGGACAGCGACACCGACCCGAGCACGGACGGGACCGAGAGCAGCGAGAGCGCCGACTCGGCAGACACCGACACCGACCCGAGCACGGACGAGACCGAAAGCAACGAGAGCGACACCGACACCACGGACACCGACACCACGGACACCGACACCGAGACCGGCGACCCGGATCCCGCCTGTGAGTCGGAAGAGCCGGCCGGAGACTGGCTGTTCTCGCTGACCAACGGCACCTTCCCCGACGACGTGCCTGCGGACGTCGACGAGAGCTGCACCGTGCTCGCGGACCCGATGGACCAGCTCGCCCTCGACTGCCCCTTCGGTGAGTTCGTGCTCCAGCCCTTGCTGACGCCGATGCCTGCTCTCCCGGATCCGGGCGCAACGGCTCAGGTGCGTATCCACCACGAGCCCGGCTGGCAGGGGTGGCCGGACCTGTGGGTCAGCGTGGACGTCGTCGGCGGCGACAGCTACTCGTTCCAGGCCAGCTCGGTGCTGCTGCCGCAGCAGGGCGACTACGAGGTCCCGTGGGATCCGACCGACACGCTCGCCGAGTGCGGGCCCTTCTCGCTCGGAGACTCCTGCGGCGAGCAGGTCGGCAAGCAGCTGAGCTTCGCCGTCGATGGCGAGGAAGTGTCGGCTTGGCACTCCAGCTACACGACCACCACCATCGCGGAGCGCGAGCTCGAGGTCTGGGTCAGTGTCGCGCGCGAGTACGTCGCGCCGCCCGAGTTCTGCGACTTCTCGCCGCTGTGGTACTCGGTGGTCACCCGCCGCGAGGGCGCTGGCTGAGCGCCGAATCGCTCGATCAATCTCCCTGGGGGGCGCCATGAAAGGGCGAGATCAGCCCTTTCGTGGTGCCCCGAACGCCACCCCGAGCAACAACACCGCCGCTCCCAGAGCCTCCCGCCACCCGACCACCTCGCCGAGCACCACCCAAGCCAAGAGCACCGCCCCGACCGGCTCGAGCAGCACCGCCAGCGCCACTACGTGCACCGGTGCGCGTCGCACCGCCCAGTTGAGCAGCCCGTGCCCGATCACCCCGGGCACCAGCGCCATCACGATCACGGCCGCCCAGTCCTCGACCCTCGCGTCGGGTGCCGTCCAATCCGACCCGCTGATCATCACCAGCCCCGCGAGCCCGATCGCCGCGACGAGGTTGACGAGCACGAAGTAGCCCCGCAGCGGCAGCTCGTCGCCGAGCTTCGCGTGCACGTGCCGACCGATCGCCAGGTAGCTCGCCGCGGTCACGGCCCCCGAGAGCGCCAGCAGATCGCCCACCCAGCTGCCGCCTTGGAACGCCTCCGGGCTCGCGATCATGATCGTCGTCCCGGTCAGCGCGACCAAGGTCCCCAGATAGAGCCGCGGCGGCGCCTGGTCGCCGAGCGCCCGCGCGAGCAAGCCAGCGACCAGCGGCTGCGTGGTCACGAGCGTGACCGATCGGACCACCGAGGTCAGCGTCAGCGAGGTGATCCACGCGCCGAAGTGGGCGGCTAGGCAGAGCCCCGCGACGATCGTCCACACCAGCTCGCGTCGGTGCCCCGCGAGCACCCGCACCGCGTCGACGATCCCGCGTCCGGCCAGCTCGGCTCCTGGGGAGCCGACTACACCCAGCAGCGCCATGCCGATCGCGGTCACGAGCACGCGCACGCACGCGACCACGTCCGGAGGGATCGGCGCGGCCAGCTTCACGAACAGCGCGGCGCTCGACAGGGCCAAGACCGCGAGCCCGAGCCCAGCTAGCAGGCTTCGGCTGTTCCCCGCTCGGGTGGCCCCCTCGCCCTGCGCTGCGCTCATCGGGCGCGGAGCGTCGCACCCGCACGGTCGGCCCAGCAACGCCGATCTTGTGCTATCCAGCCCCCGTGTTCGAGACCATCTCCAAGGGCTTTCGGGCTGCGCGCGAGCGCCTGACCGGCAAGGGCGAGCTCACCGAAGACGTCATCGACGAGGCGCTCAAGGACGTGCGCCTGAGCCTGCTCGAGGCCGACGTCGAGTTCCGCGTCACCAAGCGTTTCCTCGATCGCGTGCGCGAGGCCGCGCG
>CBFGLP010000611.1:0-2493 GCA_965649595.1 uncultured Myxococcales bacterium
CACAGGGTGCTCGGGCAAGGGCAAGCTGTCCTCACCGGGCGCCAGCGCCACGCGCTGCGGCAGCACTGCGACCTGCACCCGATCGCCGAGGCTGCGAGCCGTCACGCGGGTCTGCTCGGGCGAATTGATTTCGCGGTAGATCAGCAGGCCCTCGAGCGGCAGGGCGATGTCGACGTCAATCCCCCGGCTCGGCTCGATCGCCACGCTCCACAGCACCGCTCCGGACGGCTTGCCCTCGGCGTCGGGTGCAGGCACGCCCACGACCTCGACCAGATCCGCTGCGGCGCCCGGATATTGAAACGCGGCGTAGGCCCGCGCTTCGGCCAGGTCGTCGGCGTCCGCCCCTCGCGGAACCGGCGCGAGCGGGTGATCTGCCGCGCCCCGGAGCATCGCCGCGTCGCGCAGCATGGCCATACCCAGCGCATCGCCGGGACCGAACGCCAGGCCGGTCACGAACGCCCGCGCCTGCATCGACCAGACCCGAGCGGGTTGCTCTGCGCGGGTCCAGATCTGCACCCAGCTGCCGTCGGTGAACGCGATGCGATCGACGTCGGCCGCCAGCGCGACGATCGGCCGCGGCGTCGCAACCTTGCCCGGTCCCGGTGGCTGCGACTGGATCTGCAGCTCGCGTACGATCTCGAGCCCTTCAGCCGCGGGCGGCTGACCCCCTTCAGCCGCGGGCGGCTGACCAGAGAGCTCGGCGACCCGCAGCTCGCTGCGGCGAGTGCCGTCGACCGTGAACGCGACCACCCACGCGCGGCAGCTCTTCGCGGGATCGGGCTTGCGCTCGGGGGTCTCGACTTCGGCCTCGGCCTCGCCTTCGGCCTTGGCAGTTCGCCTGGGCTTGGTCGGTTCGGGCTCGCTCGCCTCGACCTCGCGTAGCTCGTGCCAGAGCCGGCCATCGACGCGCTCGACTCGTGGGAGCACCTCGGCGATGGCGTCGATCGCCTCGCTCGGCCCGCAGACCTCGAGCTTGCAGCGGACGGTGTGGCAGTGCGGGGTGATCTTCAGCGACACCGACTTATCGGGCATCGCGTGGGTTCGGGCGAGGTGGACGATCGCGCGCAGCAGGCTGTCGTGGTTGCGCCGGAACACCGTGTTGGTCGGCTCGGCCTCGATCGGCGCGTTCTGCCAAGCGGCGCGGCTCTTGGCCAGCTCCATCGCGTTTCGGACCTTCAAGTCCGCACGCGGGGACTTCTCCTTGCGAGGCCGCTCGGCCTTCTTGTCGGGCGGGCGCGGGAGCATCTCGCTGGTCGGCACGTGGGCCTCCACGTGTACGAGGAACGCGACGCTGCTGAGCAGGGGCGCCAGCAACCATGCGAGCACCGTGATCAGCCGCCGCCTCCGGGCGGTGCGCGTGCTCTGGTCCAAGCCCTGGCTCGTCTGCACGCTCATCGATCAGGCATCCGGCTGCGACGGGACCGAGCTCGACGTGCCCGCGTCGGGTTTAGGCAAAGGGACGCGGACCTTCCACGCGCCCGCCTCGCTGTCCCAGACCAGGTGCACGACGATCGTGCGACCGTCGGTCAAGGTCAGCTCGACCGTCGCGGTCTCGCCCGCTTCGTCGACCAGCTGGGCCTCGGCGACCGCCAGCGTTCGATCGACGCCGACGATCTGCAGCATCTCGGCCGGCTCGATCGCTCGGCGTCCGCCGACTTGATCGCTTGCTCGCTCGGCCGCGTACTCGAGCTGCTCGACCGCGGATCGCTCGATCACGACCATCAGCGCCTCGACGTCACCGCGCCGGGCCGCGTCAGCGAACTGCCGCGCGACCGCGACCGGCTCGGCCTCGTCGCTGCGACAGCCGCTGCTCGACGCGAGCAGAACCCCGCTCATGGCCAGCACCAGCGCCAGCACCCTCGTCCGCTCGCCCGCTCGCTGCGTCACTGGCCGAATCGTCCTCAGTCCTCGTCCGCGTCGAGCTTCTTGCTGCCCTTGTGCATGCCCAAGCGCTTGAGCAGCTCGCGGAGATAGTAGCGAGTGATCCCGGCCTCGGCCGAGGCGCGGCTGAGGTTGTTGTCGGTCTTGGCCAAGAGGCGCGTGAAGTAGGCCTTCTCGAACTCGTCGACGACGTACTGCTTGGCCTCCTTGAAGGGCTGCGCGTACACCTCTTCGGGCACCGGGACCGCGCCGCTCTCGAGCGCGACCGGCTGCGCGCCGGCGTCCGCTTGCTTGTTGGCGGGCCGGCCCTCGCGGCGGCCGAGGTGGAGGTCGGCGGGCTCGATGATCGAGTTGCGGGCGAGGTGAGCGGCGCGCTCGATCGTGTTCTTGAGCTGGCGGACGTTGCCGGGCCAGGTCTCGGCCAAGAGCACCTGCTTGGCCTCCTCGTTGAGCTGCGGCGCGCGGCCATGCACTCGCGTGAAGTCCTCGAGGAACTTGTTGGCGATCAGCAGGATGTCCTCGCCGCGCTCGCGCAGCGGCGGCAGCTCGACGGTCATGACCGAGAGCCGGAAGTAGAGGTCCTCGCGGAACTGGCCCGCGCCGACCATCTGC
>CBFGLP010000612.1:0-4736 GCA_965649595.1 uncultured Myxococcales bacterium
TCCCGATCAGCGAACCCCGCCATGTTCGTGGTGCTCGCCATCGGCAGGTTCGAGCGCGGGATCCGGCGCGAGCTCAGCAGCGCGGCCAAGAAGTCGACCGGGTCCGGCGTCTCGGCGATGTAGCCCGAGAGCACCAGGTCATGCACCCCGCTGCGCACGGCCTCGAAGAACTCGGTCGGCGAGGTCGAGGGCTCGATGATCGTGTCGATCCCAGCCTTGTGCAGCTGATCTGCGATCGCGTCGGCGACACCCTTGGGATCCGGCAGATAGGGCCGCGGGCCCCAGACGGTCAGCATCCGCAGCGGCGCGTGCGGGCGGCCGACCTGGGCGAGCAGCTTCTTGGCCTGCTCGAGGTCGTAGGTCTGCGTGACCCGCTGGGTCGGGGCCATCGCGGGCGGGAGCAGGCCACGGGCCGTGAACGCGGCCGGGTTGTCGTGGCAGATCCTGGACACCGCCCAGGGGTCGATCGCCAGGGCTAGCGCCTTGCGAGCTCGGACGTCGCTCATCCACGGGCGCCGGCAATTGAAGGCCAAGAAGCAGGTGCTCTGGCCGGGCTGGTAGAGCTTGCGGACGCCCTGGAGCCCTCGCGCGACCTCGCGGGGGAGCATCAGGGTAAAGTCGACCTCGCCGCCCTCGACGGCGTCGCGCAGGGCGGTGGGCTTGCCTTCGTAGTCGAGCTGGTAGCAGTGAAAGACGATCCGCTCGATCGTCGGTGGGCGGCTGCCGAGCGGCGGGACCCAGTGCGGGTTGCGGGTCAGCGTGAGCAGCTGACCAGAGTCGCCGTGCGACTCCTCGGCGATCTGGTAGGGGCCGGTGCCGATCCAGGGGCCGAGCCGCCGGCCTTGATCCTGGCGCTTGCCGATCACGCTCCAGATCTGGCCGAGGTGGGGCTCGAGCACGACGTCGCTCTCGAGGCACGCGAACTGCAACCGACGGGCACCAGCCGGGGTGATCTTGGCGACGGCGCGCAGCGGGGCGACGCGCTCGAGCGAGGCGGCGACGTCCTCGGGCTCGATCGCGCTGCCGTCGGCGAAGCGCAGATCCTCGCGCAGACGCAGCGAATAGCGGGGATTGCCGTCGACGCCGATCGTGTCGAGCCGCAGGCCGTGGGCGAGGTAGCGCATGTCCGGCTCGAGCACGCCATCGCGGCGGCGGTAGAGCGTGTCGAAGCACTGCGCGCGCACGGTCACGTTAGCGAGGTCCTGCGCCTCCCAAGGGTCGAGGCCGTGCCAGCCACCGAGCAAGCCGACGCGCAAGGTCGAGGGATCTGAGCTCGTGGACTTGGCTCGGATGCTCATGGTCGCGCGGCGATGATACCGTAGGTCATGGTCTCGAGTCGTCGCCCGGTCCTGGTCTTGCTCGCCC
Organism: uncultured Myxococcales bacterium; assembly: GCA_965649595.1. Lineage (GTDB taxonomy): Bacteria > Myxococcota_A > Polyangia > Nannocystales > Nannocystaceae > Plesiocystis. Next base: position 1,366 of record CBFGLP010000612.1, read on the forward strand.
TGCTCCCGGTCGGGTGCCCGCAGTCTTCCAGCGAGGGAGACGACGAGGTTGGGGAGACGACCGACTCGGAGAGTGGAGGGGAGTCGAGCGAGAGCGCCGAGTCGGAGTCGAGCGAGAGCGGCGAGTCGGAGTCGAGCGAGAGCGCTGAATCGGAGTCGGAGTCGACCGATGCGGAGTCGGAGTCGAGCGATACGGAGTCGGGCGACACGGAGTCGAGCGAAGCGGAGTCGAGCGATACGACCGACACGAGCGACACCACGGACGCGACCGACACGACGGACACGACCGACACGGATGGTTTCGAGTGCGAGCCCGTCGAGCCACCGACGCCGCCAGCCGACTGTGCGGCGGCCAACATCCAGCTCACGCCCGAGTTTGCCCCACACTACGATTGCTACGACCTCGGCAACCTGCCTGGCGTGCCCAGCAATTGGGGCGGGCTGACGGTCAAGATCGACGATCCCTACACGCTGCTGATCGGCGGCTCTGCCAACACGACCTCGGGCAAGCTCTACGCGGTCGAGATCACCCGCGACGCGAGCTGCCACGTGACCGGCTGGGCGGGCACGCCGATCGAGGTTTTTTCCGATGCGCAGTACAACGACGGCGGGGTCGTCTACGGGCCCGACGATGTGCTCTTCCTCGCTCGCTGGCCGGTCAACGAGCTTGGCCAGCAAGAGCCGGGCAGCGTGATCACGGACAAGGTGATCAGCCTCGCACCCTTCTCGGTGATCTCGTCGCCGGGCGGGCTCAACTTCGTGCCGCCCGGGTTTGCCGGCGAAGGTCAGCTCAAGCTGGTCTCGTGGAGCGGGGGCCAGTGGTACTCGATCGGGCTCGCGCCCGACGGCATGGGCACCTTCGATGTCGTGTCGGCGACGCTCGAGACCACGATCCCCGGCGGGCCCGAGGGCTTCGTGCACATCGGCGCCGAGAACCCGGGCTTCATGGTCGATGGGCTGCTGGTCTCCGAGTACTCGGCGGGCAAGCTCGCGGCCTACGACGCGGACGACAACGGCGATCCGGTGGTCGACACCCGGCGCGACTTCGTGACCGGGTTGACCGGGGCGGAGGGGGCGTTCTTGGATCCCTACAGCGGGGACTTCTTGTTCACGACCTTCGGCGGGGGTAACCGCTTGATTGCGATCCGCGGGTTCATGCCGAACCCCCAGTGACGCGTGACGGTCAGGGCCCGCGGAAGCGACCGAGCCAGATGAAGCGCTCGTTCTCGGCCTCGGTGATCCGCCCGGCCGCGACCAGGTTGCCCTCGGCATCGGCCGCGACTCCGCCGATGAACAGGTTCGGGGTGATCAGCGTGGCTCCGGGCACCGTGTAGCGGGTCGTGCACACGCTCTCGCCGGTCGGTGCGAGGCGGTGCAGGAAAGCTTCGGCCCAGGCGCCCTCTTTCTCGTCGCGGACCAGATCACCGCCGACGAGCAGCCGGCCTTCCTCGGGTCCGCCGACCTCCGAGACCGCGAGATCGGACAAGCTCCAGTCCTCGCCGGTGTCCATGAAGCTCGGCATCTCGCGGACCCACTGGATCTCGCCGCTCGGATCGAGCGCGTGCACCCAAAAGGTCGAGCCGGCGCCGAGCCGGGCGATGCCGAAGTACACGCTGCCATCGGCCGCGACGCTCAGGCCCGCGGGCGCGTGCGTGTGGGCGTTGTCGGCCTTTTGTGGCGCCCACGAGGCGACCACACCCGAGCCGTCGGCGGCGAGCTCGAGCAGCTGCACGTCCAAAGTCTCGAAGTCGACGTACTCGATCGCCATCGTGAAGATCCGGCCGTCGGCGCTGACGACCACGGGGCCGCCGTTGTCGAGGCTGTAGCCGTTGGCCGCGGGCTCGCCGGACCAAAACGTCTCCCACACGATGCTGCCGTCATCGGGGTCGAGCCGCGCGACCCAAGCGTCGCTGTCCTTGTCGGCGACGCGCTTGTGGCCGCTGACGTAGAGCTCGCCGCCCGGCCCGAGCGCGAGGCCACCCGCCTCGTCCTTGCTGTCGAGCAGCTCGCCCGAGTACACGGCGGTCCAGCGCTCGCCGCCTTGTGGGTCGAAGCGACGCAGCCACACGTCGGTGCCCTCGTCCATGCCCGGGATCGTGCCGAGCAGGTACATGTCGCCCTGCGAGTCGACGAGGCTGGCCCGGGCGAGCTCATCGCCGCCGAGGTCGAAGAATTCGGAGTAGGTCAGCTCGCCCTCGGCCGACCAGCGGCCGAGCCACATGTCGTCGCTGAACTCGGAGGTCAGCGCGTCGTTGGTCGCCGCGACGACCATCTCGCCGCTGGGCCCGATCGAGAGATCGACGACCTCGGCGAACACGTCGGGCACGCCAACGGCGAGCCGGGTCTCCCACGCGAGCCCGCAGGGCAGCCGACACTGGGCGTCGCAGCCATCACCGTCGAGCGTGTTGGCGTCGTCGCAGTCCTCGCCCAGCTCCAGATAACCATTGCCGCACTCGGCTGGCGATGGCTCGAAGATCGGATCGGTGTCGGTCTCGGCGACCTCGTCGCCCTCACCCGATGTGTCGTCGGAGGGGCAGGCGCTGATCGTAGTGCACAGGCCGATCAGGATGATCGTGGAGGCGGGCGTGACGGTCGGCTGTCGCAGGTGCACGAGCGCAGGATCAGACGCGAACGCATCCGGGTCAACGAGGATGGCGTTGTCCGCTCGTAGGTGACCGGAGCGGACGCAGGCGGGAGCGGCTCCGAATCTCCTCGGCTCAGCCGCGTGCTTCGCTGGGACGACCGGCTCCGATCGTGCGGCTCGACGGCCGCTGTCGTTGCTAGTCGCGCTGCGCCGAATAGGGTCGGCTCATCGACGCGATGCCTTGCTCGCGCGACTGCATGGAGGCAATGAATGTCGGATGGCAAATCGAATACTCGACCCTCGCAGAGCCAACCCCCGCCACGACCCTCACGGCGCGCCAGCTTGCGCTCGCGCTCGCCGATCCGCGGGTGGCTCGCGGCCTTGCTCTCGGCGTTTGTCGCCTCGTTCGGCTGTGAGCGCAAAGAGCCGATCGTGAAGGTGGAGCCACTCGAGCACCCCGACCACTACGCCGACAAAGATCAGCACGATGGATCCGCCGACGCGGCCGGGTTGGCCAGGGGTGAGGTCGTGGTCGCTAGCTACTTCATCGTGACCCGACCGGATCTTCGCAAGTGTGCGGCGCCGGCCTGCGGCGGTCACTTCGTCGCGTTCGTGAATTCTCGCGTGACCCGGTGCGCCAATCGGACCTGGGCGGACGAGTGCCACGTGTTCGAGCTGGATCTCTCACAGCTCGAGCTGGATGCCGAGCTGGAGACCAAGACCCGAGCGGCGCGCGCCCGTCGACGAGCGCCGCTCGGGCCTTGGTCTCCAGCTCGGCATCCAGCTCG